>NZ_MUFJ01000024.1:0-62311 GCF_001996245.1 Salinivibrio sp. MA607
GATATCTCTTAAATGGCTGGGTTTGGCGCAATGTCTGCGTCTTCTACCCTTTTTGCTTGTTTTTCACCTCGGTGCACAGCGACGATTTTTTCGCATTCCTCCCGAAGCTGGGGAACGTTTAGACCAATAATGACCTGTACAGCTTGGCCATTCGTCACCACATTGACCGCACCGGTATTCATAAAGAACTCGCGAGAGGCAACCTTACTTGGGTCGGCAACCGTCACGCGTAAACGTGTTGCACAGTTACTCAACTCAATAATGTTTTCAGTTCCACCTAGGCCATCCAAGGTTTCAGCCGCTTGTACTTGCATGGGGCTGACCGTATGACCACCTTTGCCGGTAATCCCGTGTTTTTTATTGAAGTCATCTTTAGTGTGAAGTTTGAGATCGGCATCGCCTCGGCCTGCAATTTGCACATCAAATTTTTCAATTAAGAATTTAAAGCTGATAAAGTAGATAAGCGTGAATGCCAGACCAATTAGAATTTGGGTCACGACCATACTGGTGTGGTTGCCGAGTAACGGTATCCAATTCCCTGTGACGAACTCGATTAATCCTCCCCCCATGTTTCCAACCACGCCGAAGCTATACATCATCATCGCCATGGTGCCAGCAAGGAGCGCATGAATGGCGAACAGCCAAGGTGCAATGAAAAGGAACGTAAATTCGAGTGGTTCAGTGATACCCACTAGCATCGCCGTGAGCGTCGCGGGAATGAGAAGCGCAGCAACCTTTTTACGATTCTCGGTTTTGGCAGTGGCATACATCGCCATGGCAATCCCAACACAACCAAAGACTTTCGAGTTGCCGTGTAAGGCAAAGCCTCCCGCGGGAAAGAGATCTTTCATCGCCGTTGACGATTGAGTAAAACTCTCGAGATTCATAAACCAATCAGCGGTGATGCCATTTGGTGTCGCGATATTGCCGAAGACAAACGGCGTATAGATGAAGTGATGCAGGCCAGTTGGGATTAAAATGCGTTCGAGAAAAGTGTATAGCCATACGCCAAACGACCCTGACTCCAACATGAATGTTTGCAGACTGAGGATGCCCTGCTGAATGGAAGGCCAAATATAAAGAGTGAGCCAAGCTGCTGGGATCATCGCGAAAAATGACAACATGGCGACAAAAGACGCACCTTGAAAGATACCTAAATAGGCCGGCAATGTTTTTTCAAACGTGCGGTTGTGGATCCAGGTGATCAGAGACGAGATAATGATGGCACCAAAAATCCCGGTATCGAGCGTTTTGATACCAGCCACTTCTGTGAGTCCTGATGTGCCGCCGATAGCCTGTGAGAAATCAACACCAAAAAACTCGCCCCAAAAGCCTCCCATTGCATTAACGAAGTAGTTAAACGTCAGGTAGGACACAAGCACAACCATCACTGCTCGAGCATGTGCTGTTTTGGCAAGACCTATGGGTAAACCGATAGCAAAAAGCAGCGCCATGTTACGGAAGATGGTCCATCCTCCTTCTTCGATGACTTTTAGTATTTGGTAATAAAGGCCCTCTTTATCTGCAAGATCGCCGACAAACACTGGGTTTTTCAGAACAATACTTAACCCAATCAGTATCCCAACAAACGGGAATAGCAGTACAGGGGTGAACATTGCTCCGCCTAATCGTTGTATTGCACTTAACATAAGCAGCTTCCTTGGTAATGTTTTTTTAGGCTTTGTTGTCTTCTGACAACTACAACCTATACCCGCCCCAAAAACAATACAAATAAAATATAAGTAAATCGTGATAAGATACAAATAAATACAACAAAGCTAAAAACAGGGCAAAAAACGTACTAAACATTGATCTCTTTGCTTGATAAACAGACAAACCAGTGTTTTAGGGTCGGAGGGTCGCTTAATTTGTCTTTTTTTTGTATTATCTGGCAGGTGTACTAGAGAGGTGAAAGATGCTGTATAAAAAAGTGATGCAAGATTTACGCTCACGCATCAATTCAGACGAGTTCGAGGTTGGTGATATCCTCCCCACAGAAAAAGCACTCAGCGAACATTATGGCGTTAGCCGAGTGACTATACGTAATGCTATCGATGAGTTGGTTGAACTAGGCTTAGTTGCAAAGCGTCAAGGGGCTGGCACAAGCATCATCGGTAAAACGGTCGTTGGCTCGTTGCTAACACTGAAAAGTACCAACGAATACTTCTCAAGTACAAACACGACGCTTGAATACAAGATTGATGAGTTCTCTCTCATTGATCCAGACGAAGAGCTGGTGCGGCTTTTAAAGGTCGAGAAAACCGAAAAAGTCTATTTTATTCGAAGATTCAAGCTATTAAACGGAAAGCCATCCGTATACGAAGAGTCTTACATGCCTGCCTCACTCTATCCACGAATGAATGTGATGTCTTTAGAAGGCTCAAAATATCGCTACCTGGAAGAGGAACTAGGTCTTGATATCGACGGCGCGTCTCAAGATTTCGAAGCCATCCTTCCGAGCGAGTCAATGCGTCGGATCCTCGATATCGATCCATCAACGCCATTACTTCAAGTACTGTCCATCGGTTTGCTAAAAGACGGCCGTGTCTTTGAATACACAAAGCTGGTATCACTACCTGGCACCATGTCTTACAAGCATTACCTTAAACGGGGTGAGTAGCAGGGCGAGCGCATGAGTGTTCATTTTTCAACCTCTGCCGGTATGCCTGCTGCTAAAACCTTTTCTAAAAAGCTGGGATTCATGAAACAACGCTGTTCAAACACAACATCGTCATGAAGGTTCGGCGCTGATCACTGAATGCCACGGTGATCGCGTTCGCGATCTCTCCCTGGCTCCCGCCATGATAGCGAGTATGCTTTCCCAGCTAAGACGGAAACACTTGCACCCAATTAATTTGCCCTTTGTAGTTACGAGTGCTCCATGCAATAAGAATATTCAGCAGAATCGACACACCTTGGGTAACAAAAATGACTGGTGCCGCTATTAACATCAATAAAGCAGTCAGCAAGGTTGCCCAAGAAAAACCTCGTCGACATATCCAGTAAATAGCATATATGGGCGGAAGCAACAGTAATGCACAAACGACATACAGTGGTGAAATCACTTCGCCCAATATTTGGTGCGGGTAGATAAGGCGCAATAGCCATAACACATCTAGGGCGCCCCAGAAAACCATAAACTCACGCTGGCTAATAGGATATACACCATGCTTGTACAACAGATGTTGATTGAGATGGTGTCTAAAGCTCATTATTTCATGAATCACTCGCCCAATCAGTGAAAAAGCCAAACGAAAAATAAAAAGCAATACAATTAAAGTAAGAATAGAGCCCATACTTGCCACTTAATCAAAAGATATCGAACAACCATAACCACCGGGGAAGCACTCAAACAGCAAGTGATAGACTGTATTTTAGTGATGCGTTTCAATAGGCTATTGCTGACATCATTCCCGCACAATCACACTGCCTATTGAAAAAACCGGCTTTCACAATATGGAAGCTGACAATTAAACCCGATGAGAATCGTTCAATTAATTAAAAAAAGAGCGGCATTGTGCAATGCGCTCTTTTCTACTACTGTTACTGCTTCATTTAGCGACCGTATTTTTCCTTTCTGTATTGGCTTGCTTCCTGAAGCTCTTCGTCGCTGAGTCGCTGAGGAATGTCTTTTCCATACCCATGGCTGTGCATTTCTTGTAGCCGCAATGGGCTGCAATGCCTGCTCATACCAAGAACTAAATAAAAGTCATTTTCTGCGTTCTTTAATGGAATGATCGGTAACCATGCTTTATCTTCATTGTTATCAATCAGTAACGCGTCATCACCAAATTTTGATTTGATTTTATCCAGGTATCGGTTGTCTTTATCTATAACGTCCTTAGCCTTGTTGACTATCTCTTTCACAGCTTCAAAGGGGCGTGTGTATACCTGTTTCAGCACTTCTTGTTCATATAAAGTGACAGGCAAGGACATAAACTCCTCCACCGTTCGGTAGTCAATGATCATATAGCCCATCGACGTATACACGTAATCGTTAAGACGAACATCGTTTTCGACAATCCGATCATGCATATCAAATTCAGCATTCGGCTCTAGGTATGGGCTGACCCATGCGATATCCGTCGCCACTTCCGTTGTTGCGCCGTAAAGATAACCCGCCGCGGGTGCGCTTTTAGCGGCCAGTACACCCTTTTGTCCGAAGAACCCAGAATCTCCAAGGTTCCTCTCTATAAGAGGGGCGGCATCTGCCTGACTAAATACGATATGTAGTTGGTCACGACGAATACTCATTTTGTCGTCAGTAAATCCAAACGCATTCAGCCCTGAATTAGCCACGATATGCTTAGCCGCTATCGCTTCGACAAATGCTAAGTTGTCTTCCATTGAATGCTTATTATCGTAATCGAATGTTACTCGTAGTCGTCCTACCCCGGTTTTAAACTGGTCAAAATCATGCTTGTATTTACGTTTGTTGAAGAACATATCAAGATCGCGGTTAAAATCGACCGTCCACAGGACATCAGCTTCTGTTAAAGCCCCCTCTTGACGAATCAATTCTGGCGATGCGTAGATCATTACAGTATGTTTCATATCCATTTCTTGCTCCTTGTTAATGTTTTACAACGGGTATGTCCGTTCTGAGTGACTCTCGTAAAAGTCACTCAGAATGGAGAAACTTAAGTTTGGGAATGCGAATGGGGTCACGAATAGTGCTTGCACGGCCTTGTTCATCGGACTTGATTTCACAACCAAAAACCGAACGATAGACTCGCCGTCATGACTATTAATTGATTGAGTGATATTAGTGGGATGCTTAACTTGCGTTGGCATTGGTATAACTCCTTATTACGCCTTTTCAGGCAGACTTTGGGCGCTAAATCGAAAGATTCCGATACTAGCTGAGTGGTAGCGATGTTTGATTAACATCAGACAACGAGTTAACGGTAATAAAAATATATACTAATTACAACCCAAAATATGAAGTATTCTGTCTTAGGTTAAGCGTCACGATGTGATCAGGGCCACATTTAAATATATTCTTGACTTCTCGACGGCTTTATTACGCTAACCATAGAAGTATAACTAAAAAAACTCCACGCGATTATGGTTCAAACACCGCATGCATTCCCACGCGGGAGCGTGAGAACGAGTAAACACACTTTTACTGTTCTTGCTTTAGTTCCGCTAGGGCTTGCTCCGCCAGTGCCCATGGTAAGCGCCTGCCGTTGGCTTGCATCTGCCTATAAGCATCTCGCGCTTTTTCTATATTGATTTGCTGATGAACCACCAGCTGGCCCACCAACCAGATAGTGCCTTTGACAATGGCAGCCTCTTTTTCTGCGGCGACTCTGAGCGCCATATCGCCGGTCAGTAACGGACATTGCTCTTGTTTGGCCAACGCAAGCGCGAAACAATCGTTTCTGCTAGCTTTGGTATAGGTCCCTGTTAGCTTCATGGCATACATCATTGATTCGGAAGAAACCTCTTTTAGCGCTAATCCTAAGCCAGGTAAGTGAGCATGCTCTTCTTCGAGCTCTTCATAAAACAGGATATCTGGCGTTGCAAAGCCGTAGGGCAGCTGAAACATTGCTTCCAATAAACCGCCTTCTTCCATGTCAATTAGAATATTGGCATCGCTAATTAGAAGTTGCTGCACATTACCCTTCCTGAGCGACTTGCTCGTTAATAGGCATCTCCAACTTACGCTCTTTATGAAAGCCGGACAGTGACATTCCTAGAAGTTCAGCGGCTTTAGCTTCTCCAATGTACTCTTCACCCAAAGCGCGATAGACCAACTGTTTATGTAGATAAGTGGTTTCTTGTGGATAGGCGTTACCTGGCTCTAGCGTTCGCCAGCCATTTTTACTGAACAGCATAAACAAATTCTTCTGCGTCGCTGGCGTAATAATGCCGCATTGACGCGCTCGAAACAGTGCCGCCAGCATACTGATACCATATTCGTGCTTTAGCATGAGCAATTCGCGCGGTTCAATATGGCGGCGTTTTTTACCCAAATGCGCAATAAGCGTTTGTGCTGGTAAAAGGAATGCCCCCGCAAAGGTATTACATGCTTTCTCTTCATCAATCCCTTCTGCTAAACGCCCGTGTACCACTAAGTGCCCTAGCTCATGTGCTAAGGTGAAACGCTGACGGTCACCACTTTGAGCAGTAGAGATAACAACGACGGGGGTGTTGCCAATTTTCCCCGCTAAACCATCAAACTTTTTGTTCGTTTCGACATCAGTGGTAATGATCATCACCCCTTTGGCTTCGAGGGTATCGATCATATCGTGAATTGGATTTAAGCCAAGTTCCCAGGCATGACGCATTTGGATGGCTAACGCTTCGACTTGCTCTAAACAAGTAACTTGCTCTGGAAGCGCTTCTGGTAACGCAAACTCAGGAATGGGTTTTACCGAATCGGGATAACACGCTAATAGCTCTTGCCAACGTTCAGCTTGGTCTAGAACGTCACCATTGATTCGGTCCAGTATTTTCTTTGGTGTACTCGCACGCTTGCGGTACTCAACACCTTCTAGTTTCACCTTCGTTGGGCGAAAGAAATACTCTGAGCGCACAGCGAGAGCTTTTGCCAACTTCAGTAGGTTCGAAGATGAAGGCATTGTCGTGCCATGCTCGTACTTTTTAATAGCGTTAGCGGACAGGCCAACCTCATTGGCTAATGCACTCATTGATAGCCCGGCCGCCTTACGAGCTCGTTCTAGGCGTTCTGCAAACATGGCATCCTCTCAAGCAATGAGGTGGTTTATAAAAAAAACCACTTTGTCATAATCATAAACCTTATCGTCGTAATTTTCTATCTGCTTGGCAGTTCAGAGTCCTCAACTTTACTCGTCCCTCCTCTCCCAGTATCAGGATACTTGACGCTATACGCGAGGAGCCGTTTTCGTGCCCGCAGAATGATGGATAAGCTTGATTGAGTGAGTTGTTAGAGTTCCGCTGTGATCTCATGCTTGTTCGCTCCCACGCCGGCGCGTGGGAACGCGTTAAAGCCTTAACCCCTCAACTGCGAAAACTTGATGATCTCGTGGGACTGCTCAAGGGTTTGCGCGAGGTGTTGGATGTGCGCGGGGGTGATTTCGCAGCAGCCGCCGACCACCAGGGCACCGTCGGCAATCCATTGTTGTACACGTTCGGTGTGGACTAAGGGTGAGAGATCTTCACGCGCTTCTAGGGCATCGGCTTTGCTGCCTTTGGCCATGTCTTCTACCGATTTAAAGGCGTTGGCATAGCCACCGACAATGTTGGCTTGGGTCGCCATTTGCGGCATGGCGGTGGTCAGCACGGCAGGATCGCAACAGTTTAGCATTACCGCGGTTGGGGCATACTCGGCCACGGCGTGCATTGCTTGTTCAAGTGACTCGCCCGAGCGCAAGGTGCCTGCTGCCTCTAACCGAAACGCGACGCCATAGGGTTTGCCTTGCTCTTGGGCCGCAGCACAGGCCGCGCGCGCTTCGAGGGTGTTGGTCATGGTTTCGATTAAAAACACATCCACATGAGGCTGCAAGCGGGCAATGTGCAAAAACTCGGCTTTCATGTCATCAAAGCTGCGTTGCGGCTGGCCGAGGTAGCTGCCCACCAGCGGTGGCAAACAACCGGCAATATCGACATCGGCGCCTGTCTCATCCACGGCTTGCTCTAGCGCTTCGAAGGCTTTTTGATAAATGGTGTTGATTTTATCGCTCAACCCCGCTTTGGCCAGACGTGTGGGTGTCGCAGGATAGGTATTTAGGGTATGTGTTTTCGCGCCGGCACGGATAAAATCTTTGTGCACGTCTTTGACAATATTGGCATGTTTTAACATCACCGCGACCGACCAAAGCTTAGAGCTCACATCGGGGCCACGTTGATAAATTTCTTGCCCTAGGCCACCATCGAGTAGTGCAATCGACGTCATGGTTACTTCAGCCTCCTTCGGCCATCTTTCCTTGGTTTGACTTGAGATTACCATGAGCTCGTCGATTTAACACCCCGTTGTTACGCCACCTCTTCACTCCCTTCTATTGCGAGATGTTCAAGCTTATCGATCACCGTCATGCTGGCGTTTTCCATCTCTTTTAATGCGGTGACCATTTGATCCGGTTGTTGAGCATGAAACGCTGCCACCGCAGCCTTGGCGTGGGTGTGCACTTGCTCGTGAGGCCCGGAAATGGCTTTAAACGTTTGCAACTGACCAAAATATTGCTGCCCTTCACCATGGTTATACCACTGGCCGAGTCGGCATTGGGTGTGATCGGTGACATCGTCCGCCATCATGCTGTCTTCGCCCAATACCACGCGGTATATCGCAAATTTAAAGCTGATATGGTCAAGTTTGGCCAGTTCACAAAAGGCGCGCAGTGCAGAGGCTTTAATGGTGGTGCGGCTGTGCTGTGCTTGCTCACTTTGGGTGGCCATGGCATCGGCAACCTGTTGGCCTTGTTCGCTGTATTGAATGGCTTCAGTGGCAAGGGTATCGGTGAGCGTGCACGCATGGCTGCTGCCCGCACGAATTTTTTCTACCAGCTGGGTAATATCTTGGGTGGCAGTGGACGTGCGCTCGGCAAGGTTGCGTACTTCATCAGCGACCACCGCAAACCCTCGGCCCTGCTCACCGGCGCGTGCCGCTTCAATGGCTGCGTTTAACGCCAGCAGGTTGGTTTGATCGGCGACATCGCGAATCAAATTGACAATGCCACTCACCTCTTGGGCGTGTTGATCGAGCGAACGAATCGCTTCCGACGATTGCTGACATTGCGAAGATAACGACTGCACATGGCGCGCAAGGTCATTGACTTGCTCGGCGCATGATGCCGCTTGGTGGCTCACTTCGGTCACACGCTCTTTTTCACCGTTAATGGTGTCCGCCAAAGTAGCCAGAGAGGATTGGGTGGCGTTGATCGAATCACCGAAGTGGCATAAGTTGGCGTCGATCGCTTTGCCGGTTTGGCGTTTTTTCGCGACGGTATCCAGCTCTGCCTGCAATGCGCCTTTCTCTGCATTCAGCGCGTCGATGGTATGATTAATTTGCTCAATTTTTTGCTGCAGAGCAACCTGCTTTTGCTGCTCTTGTTCAAGTTGACGCCGAGATATAAACACGCTGACTCCTAATGATGTAATTAAGCTTTTTATAATATTTTAACACTTTAAATTGGCTTTGTAGGATTATCCAAGCAAAGTGTGATCGCATTGACGCCAAGCGCCTGATTTACACTGTAAACCTGACGCAAATCACTTCATACTGCGATCACTGAAGTGAATGAGCGAAAATTTATGACCTTTTGGTTGCTTTTTAAACGTTGGATTATCAGTCGCTTCGCCCATTTGAACGGGCGTATGCTCGGCTTGGTGGTACTCGCCTATGGCGTGATTGGCTGGCTACTTTTATATGGGGCGGGCGAGACCGCGATGACCCAATCGCTGAGCCGCTATGTGTATTACTTGATTGTGACGGCCTCGACCGTTGGCTACGGCGATTATTCCCCCGTTACTGAGTGGGGGCAATGGATCACGGCTTTTTGGATTATTCCCGGCGGCTTAGGGTTGTTTGCGGTGGTGATTGGGCATATCACCGGATCACTGGTGGATTATTGGCGACGCGGGTTACAAGGAAAACGGAGTATTAGTGTGAAAAATCATCTTCTTATCTTAGGCTGGAACGGACAACGTACGATACAGCTTATTCGTTTATTGCAAAGCGGAGTGCACGGTGAGCGCCCGATTGTGCTTTGTGCGCGCGCAGAAATCGAAAACCCACTGCCTGGTGAAGTGGAATTTGTGCGCGTGGCAAGTTTTACCGATGCTGAAGGCATTGCCCGCGCCAAGGTCGAGCATGCCTCGAGTATTATTATTGATAACCCAGAAGATGATATTACTTTGTCAGCGGCTCTGTTCTGCGCACATAAAAATCCGTCAGCGCATTTATTGGCGTATTTTCAAGATGATGCGATAAGCCAAATCCTCAAACAGCACTACCCGCATGCGGAATGTGTGCCGTCGGTGTCGGTCGAAATGCTAGCAAAAGCGGCGGTGGATCCCGGTTCAAGTCAGTTGCATCATGAGCTTTTGAGCACGTCACAAGGGATGACGCAATACTGTGCCCGTTATCCGAGTAACGCAACAGAAATCGATACCGGCGATCTCTTTGGTCAGCTCAAGCAAGAATATGACGCCACCTTAATTGGGATCGACCAAGGCCAAGGTATTGTTTTGAACCCGCCAGTGGGGACAAAAGTATTGCCGGGCGACCGTCTTTTTTATATCGCCGCCCAGCGCTTGCCACATTGGTCCGCCGCGTAAGCACGCTATCTAATCAAAGTGCATTATTTAACGAGAGCGTGCGATTCAACCAACGCATGCTTGGATAAATAAACACTTTCATCAGCGGGGTAGGCGAAAAAATGATGTACCGGCCCTGCCCCTCTTCCAACGATTAACTGTTGGCTATGCGCTAAGGCGTCAGTGAGATAACGCTTAGCCGCTCGCCCGGCGTCAATGGGTGTCAGTCCCTGCGCATAAAACGAGGCAATCGCCGCCGACAGTGAACAGCCTGTGCCATGGGTGTTAGGCGTTTCAATGCGGCGCGCACTCAGGGTTTGACACGTATCTCGGCTAATCCACACATCCAGACTCTCTGGCGCATGATGCAAGTGCCCACCTTTTAGCATCACATACGGACATCCGAGCTTGCGCAGTGCCGGCACTAAGGCGTACATCTCTTCGGTGGTTGTCGGAACAGGACACCCGGTTAAACGCGCGGCCTCTGGCAAGTTGGGGGTTAAAATGGTCGCGCGCGGGATCAATGTATTGATCAGTGCATCCATGGCGTCATCATCTAATAACGGATCGCCGCTGGTGGCGATCATGACCGGATCGAGCACGACTGGTAAGTGCGGGGAACGCGCGAGCACAGCGGCTACTTCGCGAATAATCGCTTGGTTGGCGAGCATGCCGATTTTCACGGCACGTACCGGCATGTCGTATAACACAGCATTCAGTTGCGCGCGAACAAACGCTGGGTCGACCGGCGAGACGGCCTCAACGCCACAGGTATTTTGTGCAGTTAAGGCGGTGATCGCCGAGCAGGCATAGCCGCCCGTGGCTGAAATCGCTTTAATATCGGCTTGAATACCAGCTCCCCCACCGCTGTCTGAGCCGGCGATGGTGAGAATAACAGGTGGTGATTGGTTCATATTGGCCCCTTAATCATGAGGGGCGGAAGGAGACAAAACCACGCACGATGGCGCGACCTTGTGTGCTGAGCACGTCAGTTCCCTCCGCCAGTGCTAACTGGATCAGGTTCTACGGGTCCTGCTTTCGCAGTCTCAGCAATTGCTTGCTCCCCGACTAACACGGTCAGAATATAAACCTTAGTGATAAAGCGCAAGTATGATGGCGCTAATTGCGCGTTTAGGCCATCTCATTATTATTGCTGGTTGCATTGCTATTGATCGTCGCATTGCTATTGATCGTCGCGTTGCCTTGATTGGCGGTTTTAAGCAGTTGTTCAAATCCTTCTTGGATTAGCGGCCGTGCGTATAAAAAGCCCTGCACTTGGTCGCAGCCAATGGTTTGTAGCACATACTGCTGGTCCTCTTTTTCAACACCCTCGGCGACCACACCATGACCAAAGCCATGGGCCAAATCAATCACGCTACCCACCAAGTGCTTATCACTGGCGTTGGTAGCCAAGTCTTGGATAAAGCTGCGATCAAGTTTGACCCAATCGACCGGTAACTGTTTAAGGTAACTGAGCGAGCTGTAGCCGGTGCCAAAGTCATCGAGGGCGATATGCATGCCTGCATCTCGCAATTGTTGTAGCTCTTTCAGTGCCACCGACATGTGCTGGATCAGTGCTGATTCTGTCACCTCTAATTGAATCAGATGCAAAGGGACATCAACTGCCTGGCACCGAGCTAAGACGCTGTCAGCAAAGCCGGGGCGAAACTGCTGGGCAGAAACATTGACTGACAGGTGAAAGCTATCGTTGATCAGTTTATTTTTTCGCCAACATTCAACCGCGGCTAAGGCCATCACCAGTACGTGGTCGCCCAGTTGGATCATGTCTGCGCTGCGTTCGGCGATGGGGATAAATTCCGCCGGACTGATGGCCCCAAGGGTCGGATGCTGCCAACGCAACAGCGCTTCCGCGCCTATCATCAAACCGCCGTCTAATCGCCATTTGGGTTGATACACCAGTGATAATTGTCCGCTTTGCAGTGCTGGCCCTAATTCGGTGCGAATCAAATGCGCGCGCTGAGCTTGGCTGTCAAGCTCAGGCTGATATTCGCCGATAAGTTGGTCATCCGTCGGAATCGCTAAAATGGCTTGACGAAACAGTTGCGCCACATCTTGTGTCTCAAGCTCCGTGCGGCTGATACCAATGTGGCAACGTAAAAACATTAAACGCCCATCGAGCGTGTGATGTCCGCTGATCAACCGATTGATGCGCGCGGCTTTTTCTACGGCATGGTTATCGTGTTCTTCAATCAGCATCACCAGTCGTGTGCTATCCCAAACGCCAATGCGATGTGGGCGCGCCACTGTACTATTGGCTAGCAGATTAGCCACTTGTTTGTATAGTGCCTCTGTCATTAAATGACCTTGGTGTTTGGTCACCGCTTCCATGCCATCTAAGGCAATCATCATCACAGTCACCGGCCCTTTGCTCAGCTGGCGCTCAGCGGCATCTAATAATGCGCGACGATTTGGTAGCCCGGTTAACGGATGGGTCAAAGAAAGCGCGCGTAAAGCCGCCGTTTGTTTGTTAACCAGCATTTGCAGCCGTGCCGCTTGATCGCGCTCTTTACGGGTTTTCAATTGCAGATGCAAAAGGTTTTGAATCCGTTGCAACACCTCATCGTGATCAAAGGGTTTGCTGATGTAATCAATCGCGCCACGGCATAACGCTTGGTTACGCAAATTCAGGTCATTATCTGCGGTGAGTACCATCACGGGCGGGCAATGCTCATCTAAAGCGTCATTAAGATCATCCAGCACCAGTAAGCCAGAGCGCTGCGGCATCCGCATATCGAGTAAAATCAGGTCGGGAACGGGGGAGAGAGCATCGGTAACAAGGCGAGGATCGGTGAGTCCGTTCAGCTGTTGATAACCGGCTTGCTTGAGCATGGTAGACAGTAAGTGAATGTTTTCCGGTCGATCATCAATGATCAATATATGTGCTTGTGACGGATCCTTTGTCATAGCCTCTCCTCTAATAATAATTGTATGGCCTCAGCCAAGTCCGCTGACGAGAGCGGCAGCGATAAACGTCGTAATGTCGGTTTGTTATGCGGTTCGTCGCATGGGTTGTCAGTCAGAACAATGAGTGGTTTGTCGCCAAATAGTGCTTGTATTTGTTCGGACGTTGCCGCAACGCTATCAGCCGCCATAATGACTAACGATGGCGGAGACGCGAGCGCAACAGCCTCAGCCAGTGACAGCCCATGCGCATGATAGAGTGTCAACATTGGCCAATCTTCAAAGCAATCGGTCATCAGGCGCTGGCGGGCACTGTTATTATCAATATAGAGCACGCGATGCGGCTGGCTCACGCGGAGACACGTACAACCTTGATCGTCAGGTCGCGTCGACGCTCGGTAAGGGAACGTTACTGCAAAACAACTGCCCTTGCCTGGCTGGCTTTTTACTGACATCTCGCCTTGCATTTGCACAACCAATTGATGGCTCACCGCTAACCCCACACCTGCCCCTTCAATCTGTGATTGTTCGGCGGCCAAGCGGTTAAAAGGCTCAAAAAGATGGTTTAACCGATTTTCAGCAATACCGATCCCGGTATCTGATACAGAGATCGTCAAGGTTGACGATGGTTGACTGGCTTCAACCCATACTCGCCCCTGAGGATGGTTATATTTAATCGCGTTGCTGAGTAAATTGATCAACACTTGTTTGAAACGGGTTGGATCCACATATAGGTCGCCACTCAGATCCGCGGGTAGGCACTCATCTAACTCAACGTGCTGTTGCTGTGCGAGCGGGAGTAGTGTTCGAACGGCATCACTGACAAGGGCGCGAACCGGATACCAGGTGACATTGACCACCGTTTTTCCTGCCTCAAGTTTGGCAAGATCCAGCACATCATTAATTAAGGTGAGTAAGTGGCGACCACTTTGGTGAATTTGATCGACATATTGCCGTTGCGTCTCCGTCAAGCGAGGAGAAGAGGATCGTTGTAGTAGTTGCGCATAACCGAGCACACTGTTTAAAGGCGTGCGCAGCTCATGACTCATGGCAGAGAGAAAATCACTTTTGGCTTGATTGGCGCGTTCTGCCTCGTGCTTCGCTTGCAGCAATGGTGTGGCATCATACCCAACAGTCACGATGGCGTAAGGCTCTCCCTCTACGTGGCGAATAAGCGTTTTAGCGAGCTTAAAAGTCCGACCATCTCTTAATGTCACATCTACATGAACGGGTTCACCATCGAGCGTCAGTTGGTGATCAAGCGCATTGAGGGTTTCGCGCATTCCCTCAGGCAAGGCACCATGAATTGCCTCAGCAAGCTGTTCAACATGCTCGACATTTAATGCTTGTAGGCAGGCGTAATTTGCAAGCGAATATTGTCCGCCCAGCTCTCGGACAAAAACAGGATTGGCGATCGCATTAATAATGGTTTTGAGTTGATTGCGTTCGTGTTTAATACGCGTCTGAGCCTGAGTCAGCGCGCGCATATCAGACATAATGCCAATAAACTCTCGCCGGTCTTCAACCCACACTTCACTGACCGCCAGATGAATGGGTACCACATGCCCCGCTTGATGCCGTGCCTCAACCCGCCGGCCGGTACCGATAATGTTTGCCTGGCCTGTTGTTATATATTGCCGTAAATAATGGTCATGCTTCCCTTGGTGCTCCGGCGGCATTAAACAATCAACATTCTTTCCGATTAGCTGTTGCGGGTGATAACCCAATAATCGGTGGGTGAACGGGTTCGCATCTAAAATAATGCCGCGTTCATCAATCACCAAGATCGCGGCTGCCGCGCTGTCGACTAACGCTTGATAATGGGCTTGGGTCCCGCGTGTTCGGTTTGTGGTGATCGGTTCGCTGTCCATGCTCCCTGCCTTTGACCTATAAAAAACGCCCCATTGTGGGGCGTGTGACGGTCCGGCATGCATTGCCTATCCGTCGCTATCTTTTATAGTTTTTGACTAACGCATCAACCTTTTTCAGGAACTGCTCTTTAAGGTTCTCATGCTCGTAGTCGAGATGATACGTATTGTGAAACCCCACACGTAACTGTACTCCATTTCCTGCTAAATAAATGGTATAGCCGTCATAATCTGAGAAAGCGTCAATGCCATCCAAGCGGTGTCCATCTTCTATTTTCTCACCAAACTCCGTGACTATCTCAAACGCGCGAAGCAGATGGGTCGGATCGAGTTCGTTTTTCACGCTTCCCTCCTGGCTATATTATCGAAATTGTGCGCCCCCTTTAGGTCGCATCGCACGACCACGCAGTGAGCCCGCTAATACCGGTGGGGCGGTGACACCCTGTCCCGGAACACCCAAACGATTGGGCCTTGCAATGATATTGGGCAAACTGGCCAATGTATCAAGGGTAGTGTCCGGACAGGCCTTTTGGATCCCTGTACCGTAATTATAGCCATAGTTAACACAAATTACTGGCGAGCCAGCGGCGCGAGCCGCATGCACATCGCTGACCGAATCCCCCACCACCAGCAGTTCCAAGGGTGAAACGCCAAGTATGGCGGCCGCTTCGTAAATACCGTCCGGATCCGGCTTGCCAACAGACATTGCATCGGCACCCAATATCCGGGTGAAAAAATGCCCAACGCCAAGTGCTCGCAGTAAGCTGTTAGCATGCGCCGTTTGCATATCTGTGGTGCACACCATCGGGATGTGGCGCTGCAATAAGGTTTCAAGGCACGCAAGCACGCCCGGGTACAGTCGAGTTTTTGGCGGTTTACTGCCTAGGTATGAGGACAAAAAGAGTGCGCGCGCTTGGTTTAACACGCGGGTCGATACGCGCCCGTCGATGTGTCGAGTTAACACGCGGTGGATCAATAAATCCGCCCCATCACCAATCCAATCTTTTATTGCATGGGGATCTTCATCAGGCAAGCTTAAGCCACGTAACATACCGCTAACCGCCTCATACAGATCGTCAAAAGGGTCTGCGAGTGTGCCGTCTAAGTCAAAGCATACCGCAGAGACGCTCTCTAACTTAACCATAAAAACCCCTTTTTATTCATAATCTTAATAAAATTAAAAAAGATAGAACTGGATCAGAAATCGAATCCAACGACGTTTCAACGTTAGCAGAGAAGCTAGCGTCGTCCTATCAAAATACGACGGATAATATTTGGGATCATGGAAAAGAAAATGGATAAATGACCGGTAAAGTACAAACTTCAGTGTTGAATCAAGCCACTAACATCATGGTGATCAAAGTCACACTTTTAGATCTTGATTGGCGATGATACCGACGTTAAACCTGTATAAAAAACCGTCATATTTTTGACTTTTTATTTAAGGGTGTGGTGTATTATTACCTAATGGCTTTCACAAAAGTGACATACGTTTGCGTCGTGATTGTCATAATCGCGCCGTATCGTGTGGCACTCAGTAGTGACAGTCGATGTATTTTTATGCGATATCTGCCTAAGCAGCCTTTGTGGCGCTATCTCCTTGTGTTAGCCGTGGCAAGCGTCGCTAGCTGGTCAGTTTACACACTAGAAAATCAACGCCAGCAGAGTCGTTTCTCAGCCGAGGTTGAAAAATACCGTTATTCATTAGGTCAATCTTTTTCACAGCTCTATGAACTTCAGTTGTCAGCACAATTGTATTTGCAGCAAGAAAATGGGCCAACACGCGAAAAATTCCACGCTTTCATCGATAATCACACCCAAAAGCAATCTGGACTCAACAGCGTCATGTGGCTCCCTCGAGTTAATCGCGCTGAGTTAGCACAATTTGCGGCCCAACAAGATCAGTATCATCCCTTCCCTCCTTTAAACGAGCAGGTCTGTCGGTGGGTCATGCGTAGCGATACGTTTCCCGCTTTGTATGTGTCACCACAAGCCGCTGAGGAGGGCTATTTAGGCTGGCGAGCAGATTCTCAGTGTGACAATACCCAAACCATGGAGCGGGCATATTTTAATCGTCACCCTGAGGCGCGGCTTTTTCATGACGAGCAAGGCCACGGCATACGGTGGTTTGCACCAATTACTGAACGGGATGGAAAGCTACTCGGTTTTCTTTCTACCACCCTATATTTTGATAGATTTTTACCCGCGTTGTGGCAAAGCAAGACGCCTGGGCCTAGTGTCGGAATGGTCGCTCAGGAGGCATTTGGTCATCAATCTGTCTTTAGTACGCATTCATCAAGCACGCTCAATCAATGGTACAACAGCCATTCGTCGGCAATATCGATTCCTATTGCCGGTAGTGAGGAGGGATTACTCGTCACCTTTACCGATATTAGGGAGTTACACACGGATCTGATTTATGCCGGTGTGGTTGGTGTACTTGTTTTATCTCTCGGGCTATCGATTCTTGCTAGTTTTTGGTCCTATGCCAATCGCCTTTTACTGGCAAAACAGATAGTGAGTCAACAAACGCAACAGTTAACCCATCAAGCCCATCATGATAGCTTGACTGGACTTGCTAATCGCACTGCACTGGATAAAGCACTAAAGAGAGCCGTACATTCAATCAGTGCGGAACCTTCAGATAGCATCACATTATTATTTATTGATCTGGACAATTTTAAAGTCGTCAACGACTCACTCGGTCATGTAACTGGCGACACCTTACTCAAAAAGTTGGGTAAACGGCTTCAGAAAGCAGTAACAGACGATCGTGTTTATCGGTTTGGTGGTGATGAGTTTGTTGTACTGCTCCACGCTGATAGCTCCTTGGCCTTGGCGCAAACCAAAGCTAAACAACTGGTTCAAACGCTAAGTACCCCCTATTACATCGAAAATCATGTGATAAATATATCTGCCAGTATCGGTATCGCTTCAGTCGGCCAATCAAATAAATCGGTGACTGATATTATCCAACAAGCCGATATTGCCATGTATCACGCAAAACAAACCCGTGAACGCGTGGCTATTTTTCAACCGGCGATGCTCGCAAAGGTCCAACAACGCTTTATTTTGGAGCAAGACTTAAAGAAAGGGCTCGAACATCATCAATTTCATCTTGTATATCAACCCATTTTTGATAGCCATAGCGAACAATTGAGTCATGCAGAAGCACTACTGCGATGGGAGCATCCCACGCTGGGCACAATATCACCGGCGGAGTTTATTCCAATAGCCGAAGAAACGTGTTATATCAATGAATTAGGTCAATGGGTATTGGAGCAAGTCGCTGAGGTGTTAGAGAATTGGCACTTGCGCTTATCCCCCGGGCAAAGCCCATCGATTACTGTGAATGTCTCGGCCAAACAGTGTCAATCTCCGACTTTTGCAGACGATATTGCCGCGTTAATTGCCGCCCATCGCTTTGATCCACATTGCCTTGGGCTCGAGATGACCGAGACTGCATTGCTTGAACATTCTGACAACGTGCAGCGTAATTTGAAACGTATTCATGCACTTGGGATTTCGTTATATCTAGATGACTTCGGCACCGGCTATTCATCACTTTCTTTGCTAAGACAATATCCGTTTAATGTCATCAAAATGGATCGCAGTTTTATTATGGGCATTGACCAACCCCATGGAAAAGCGGCGCCTTTATGTCGAGGAATGATTGCGATGGCTCACGCGGTGGGACTGACTGTTGTCGCAGAAGGAGTAGAAACCAAACAGCAACTCTGTTGGCTACGCGAGCATCAATGCGACTACCTCCAAGGCTATGTGTTATCCCGCCCTATTGAACGCCAGGCAATTGAAACTTGGATTTCGCCCAATCTAAATTCATGTATTCGGCTGGTACGCAACTGATGCGGCCGATTGGAGAGAAGCTGTTTGGGCTGCCGTTTTTTGTTGCGCAACGGGGATCTGGCTTTGCAGCCATTCTTCACGTAAAACGCCATAGCGCAGTGAATCGTAATATTCACCTTGATAGTAGCGGACAGCGCGTAAACGCCCTTCTTCGCGCATGCCTAACGCTCTGGCGCACCGCATCATGCCAATATTCCCGGACCAAGTCGTTAAGCCTATGCGATTCACCGCGTGGCGGGCAAACAGTTGGTCTATCCATAGTGTCAGCGCTTGCCGCCCTGTTCCTTTTCCCCAACATGCGGGATCAAAGATGGTGATCCCCACTTCAAGCCATCGCGTGCGCTTGTCTTCCCAATAATAAGTGACGTAACCGACGGGCTTGTTATCAACGCAGATAACTTGAGCGGTATCTCCTGCGAGAAAACGCCGGAAAAGGCCAAACCGAAACGACCAATAGGATACCGGCTCAATAGGACTGTAAGGCGCGTCGTATTGCTTCCACGCACGGGAATGGTAGATATTATGCCAAAAATAGCGCGCTTCTTGACGCTGCGCTGCGCGAATACTCACCGCAGCGTGATGGGATAAGTCGACGTCCATGTAGGCTTATTGCTCTCCTGCTCCTTGTTACCATACGATCGGCGACGGCTCTGACACGTCAGAGCGACGCATGGTGGGGGTTACCCATAAAGGCATCCAGTTTAACTCAATTAACCACCACATTGGCTACCTCCGTCTCACTTTCTTTTTAAAAGTGTAGACGCTTATCAGCGTTGACGGACAGTTTGGCGCGTCGATTGCTGAGACAGCCCAACGCCCAATAAAACAAATCCTCCCCCGATAATATGATATGGCGTTAAGACTTCTCCTAGCCAGATGACGGCGATTATTGCCGTCATCACCGGTAATAGATTCATATACATTGCGGTACGACTGGCCCCATTGAGCGCGATCGCCTGTAGCCAGATTGCCGGTGCCAGCACCGATGCGCCTAAGGCGGCGAATCCCACTAATGGGTAGGCTTCAGTCGCAATATTTTGGCTGGGTGCCGCCAAAAGCACGGGGATCAGCATGATTACCGCGAATAAGGCCTGCACATAAACGGAGACCCAATTAGAAATCGCCATTGACCATCGTTTCAATAACACACAATACAGTGCATACGACGAGGCACAAATTAACATGAGCCCATCGCCAATGGTTGCCCCACTGGTCAACAACGTTAGCGGTTTTCCCATTGTCAGCATATAAATCAGCCCAGAGATAGATAACCCTGCACCGACAATGGCTCGCACTGTAAGTGGCTGAGACAGTAGTTGAATGCTCATAAAGAGACTGAGCATTGGGACCAAAGACATGATCAATGCCATATTCGTCGCTGTGGTGGTTTGCGCAGCAAAATAGGCGACAGACTGGTTTGTGACCATGCCAAGTAAGGCGAGTAAGGCAAGCCGCGGCGCGTAGGTTATCACCGCACGCCGCTGACGCCAAAGGGTAGGTAGGCAAAAGGGAGTAAGCACCAAGATGGCAAAGAACCAACGGTAAAAGGCCATCGCACCAGGTGCAATGACCGCCACTGACATTTTGTTTACGATGGTATTCACCGACCAAATAAAAACCGCGGCAAATGGCAACAGAACCGGCATAACTGCCTCATTTAAACGCGAATCGCGTGTAATTAAAACAGGCAGTTTACAGTGTAAATAGAAGAATGAAACCAAGTCGATAGAAACAGTTAGGGGGGGACTATGATAGGCGACCATGTCGAACGGGTTGTGCAAGCAACGCAAGGTAAAACTACGCGAAAAAACAATCGGAAAAAAAGCGGGCAAGGGCCCGCTCGGCAAGCATTTAGCCAAACGATGTCATAAAGACATCAAATAGGACAAAGGTATCTATCGGGATCTATATTAACGCCAATCCGTGAATTCATGTCAGTTATGCGTCAAGCCTGTGCAAAATAACGCGGTTGTTAGCCACTCATTGCAATGTCATCTAACGCTCTAAGCACTTGCCCATCCAGGTGGCCGTCAAACACGCGTTGACACACTTTACGGCGCACCGCTAACCCTGAGATTAATTTCTCAATAGATAGGTGACGTTCCTGCTGTTGCTGATTAAAAAATTCAATTGTACGGCTAAGTGTTTCATAAGGCACCACTTGATCACCAACGCGTAACCAATCAAGCTTTTCTAGATAACCTTGACACTCTTCAGTGATCACTGAAGACGGATGCCCTGTCATTGCTGAGAGCGCGGTGATACTGCGTTGTAACGCCTCTTCTGAGGTATATTTAGAGAGAACGATGGTCAGCTCGTCAGCATTGATCTCAACCAGATGCTTGCGTTGCTTAACACGGCGTCCCAAACGGCCGCTGGTTTTCTCTTTGCGTTGGATAGGCTCAAACTCGCCATCGATGATCCCGGACAGTTGATCAAGGTCTTGGCTGGGTAAGATCTCGTTGCGCAATGGGTTTGGCATGGTTGGCGCTAGCGAGCGTTTACCTTCGTTATACATTTTAGCGCGGGAGTAACGGATCACTTCATCGACATTACATTTAATATCCATCCGGTAATCCGGATATTTTTTTTCATCGTCTTCGCGTGTCAGCGTTAGGTGATATCCCCAAAGGTTTACCGCAAAAATCGATTCAGTGACTTTGCCTTCTGCCAGTTTTCGAAGCTCTCTAATCAAATCACTCGAAAAACGTCGCCATTCAATGTTACGCGCCATTTTTTGGTTTAACTCGCTCAGTAGCATCGAATCTTCCAAACGACGTGACATACGGCTTCTGAAGAGCGAATAGAGCTGGAATACCAGTGTATGCTGACGCAAAATTTCAGGCGGGAACAAGAAGAAGTAATCACGCGTCATCAATTCTTCAAAAAACGACGGCTCCCACACCAGGATATACAGATTGGGTTTAATTTTAACTTCCCCATCTTCACCTTCTTTTGGTGCTTCCTCTGATGCGGTAATGGTCCGAGCTAAAAAGCGGAAGCGATCACTTTTAAACCCTTCAGGCATGTTTTCACTCAGCCAACGGCCGGTCAATTCGTGGAGTTGAAAATCCGTAAACTCGATTCTATCGATGCTTTCTCGGATTGCATCACGTGCCGGTCCACTGTCTTTTTTACCCCGTAGTTGCAAAATATCAGTGATGTAAATGGGGGTTTTATTGCCAATCGATTGGGTTTGTAGCTCGTAATTCGGTAAGTGGTGATCATGGTATTGCACGGTTAACGTAAATAATGCGAATAACGTCATCAGATCATCCACCGTCATGATCGACTTGGCTGATCGTGTCTCAATAATGGCTTTGGTCCCGCTGATCGCAACCATTGATTTTTGATAGGCTTTTTTTGTCCGTGGCGGCGCCAAAGCTTGATCAATGATCCCCGCCCAGCTTGTTGGAGAAACCAAAATCTGATCTTTTTCGCCAGGCATCATTGGGGGCGTTCCCAGTCCGTGCTCGCTCAGAAGTTGGCGGTTTACTTGCGTTTGTGCCAGCGCTTTAGAGCGTTTTTGTTTGACTTCATCTCGGCTTTTTTCTGTCATCAATCCCGCACTGCCAAGTGATGAAATGAGACGGCTTGGATTGACAAAGCGATGGAGCATCGTTTTACCTGCCAGCCCTTCTTCAAAACGAACCGGCTGCTGAAGAAAAAGGCCTAATTGCACCGCCGCACGTAATCGTTGCTGAATGGCAGCACGTGTTAATTGACCGTCGGTCGCGTCAACAAGCTCTGTGGTAGAGACATAGCCATCTTGAGATGAAAACCCGCGCACTGAAATCAAATTGAGCAGTTCTAAGATGCTTTTGGTCACCCCTTTAAAATGCTCATACTGCGCAAGCCAGTCGACCAGTTGTCCATGCACTTCGAAGAGATGCCCGTCTTTGTGGGAACGAGGTGCTTTTATTAATATTTTTTCCGGTTTACTGGCACTCATGTCAGTTAAGATCCTTCATAGCAGGCGTACTCAAAGCGCATTATTCTTTAATGTTGAGGTGACGAAAGCCGTAAATCGATCACACTTCCAGGGAAATCCTAATAAAAATAGATCCAAAAAGAAAGATCTTTTTTATTGCATCTTTTAACTGATCTTTATGATTATTCTGATCTAATTTGATGATCTGATCTTATGATCCGGGCGATGAAAAAACCGTAGGTAACTGATTTGTATGGATTATAAAATAACCCTTCTCGAAAGCATGATCAACAAAGCATTGGAGGCATGATCAACATACTTCACCAACGATGATCAAGTAAGGCCTGAACCAATGATCATCAGCGTATCGCATCAATGATCAAACAGTTACTGCATCAATGATCAAGTGTATTCCACACGTTATCCACAACCTCGGAACGCTTTTATTTATTTGGATGATGTTATCAGAGCCAAACGGCCGTGTTTTCATTATGGAACAATGATCAAGTGATGCGAATTTTGGTCAATCAGACGGAATGCTGCCTATGTTGTGAGCAATGTGGTGAGAAAGTCGTGTCTCGCCTGCTCAAGTTGAAATGACATTAACAGTATAATCGCCATCAGTCAGCATGTGTCCGGATGCGGAACAATGATCATGTATGATGATCTTGTTGTTCGAGAGTCAGCCTATTTCTCATCAGTCGTACGATCGGAGAAGAAAATCGCGACGGATCGTCCTGGATCCCTTGGTACGCCTGACATTGTCCGTAAATTAGCGGTTTGGATATATCGTTCCGGTTAAGATACTGGCACTATTCAATCAGAAATATAACTTGATCATCGTTCCCAGGCTTATTGAGACATTGCGGTTGAATTTGCTGGTGATTTCATCGCAATACGTACTTGATCATGCTTCCTATCTACCCATGTTATCAACGAAAGCATGATCAAGGCTATTGAATCCATCGCTTTATTTTCCTTGATCATGCTTTCGGGAAATAGGATCAAATGGCATCAATGTTCATCGCACATCGCCAAAATGTGTAATAAAGGGTCGATCCTACTGATGATATCGATGAAAAATGGTCAGTTTAATGTTGAAATATCGACAACCGTAAATTAGCCAACCAAATACAAGCTTCCGTATTTATTCGCTATTTACATTGTAAATAAGTGACACTGTGACATTTTAAATCTTACTATGATTGGCTCTGATAATATTGGTTGAATTTGACATCAATGGTGATGATATTCAGCCCCACCCTATAATTACAATTGTGAGCAGGATCTGTATTTGATTGGCATTTGTTCACCTTTTTATTGTCTTGGATGGATTATGCTGTACAATCGACAATTATTTCTCGTGATGGCGAAAAAGAATATGGATAGGGAAAAGACGATTGAGAACCTCCGCAATATCGCGGCGCAGACAAAACAAGTGCAGTCTGATCGTGTGGAGATTGTCATGGAAGAGCGACACGATCAGCTCTTTCCGCCCATGTCGAAAGCGTTAATGGAAACACGTTCAGGGCTTACGCGGCGCAAGCTTGATGAAGCGATCTCTCGCATGGAGCAAGACGGGCATCAATTTACCAAAAATAATGCCAATCATTACTCCATTACCCTGGATGAAGCGCATCAAATTATGGACGCCGCGAATGTTCCGACGTTTCATGAACGTAAAGGCAAGACGCACAAACCTTGGGTTGTGAACATTCAAAACCAAAAAGGGGGCACCGGCAAGTCTATGAGTGCGGTGCACTTAGCGGCTTGTATGGCGCTGAATCTTGAGAAACGTTATCGCATTTGCTTGATTGACTTAGATCCGCAAGGCTCGCTGCGATTATTCCTTAACCCACAAATCAGTTTGACGGAACAAGAAGGGATTTATTCTGCCGTTGATGTGATGTTGGACAATACGCCCCAGGCTGCTGACAAAGATTTCATGATGCGTAATGTCTTGCTGCCGACACAATATCCTAATTTGAAAACCATGGCTGCCTTTCCTGAAGACGCCATGTTTAATGCGGAGGCATGGCAAGCGTTAGCAACCAGCCAGTCGCTGAATGTGGTGGAGTTATTGCAAGAGAAGGTGATTGATCCAATCAGTGATGAGTTCGACATCATTATGATTGATACGGGACCTCATATCGATCCACTGGTTTGGAATGCGATGTATGCGTCTAACTCTTTAGTGATCCCCTGCGCCGCGAAGCGACTGGATTGGGCATCGACGGTGAACTTTTTCCAACATCTTCCCCAAGTGTATGAGATGTTTCCGGAAGACTGGCACGGATTAGAATTTGTGCGTTTAATGCCAACCATGTTTGAAGATGATAATAAAAAACAGATTTCTGTCTTAACTGAAATGAATTATCTTTTAGGTGAGCAGGTCATGATGGCGACGATTCCTCGAAGTCGGGCTTTTGAGACCTGTGCCGATACGTATAGCACGGTATTTGATTTGACGTCACAAGATTTTGAGGGCGGTAAAAAAACGTTATCAACGGCGCAAGATGCGGTGCATCGAGTCGGACTCGAACTCGAACGTGTGCTGCATAGCTACTGGTCTCAGCTCAATCAGGAGTAAAAAAGAAAAATGGCAATTAAAACCTCTGATTTAAATGCGCGCTTGTTTGCAAAGGCGGATAAACGCCGAGCAACAACATCACAAGAAGCGCAGAGCGCGGCGAGCGAGAGAGCGGCAGTGATCGAGTTAGCTGTGGCGGGTGAGCGTACCGTCGAGTTTGAACTTGTTAAAGTCCCAGCGTTAACGATCCGAGATAAAACAACAGTATTTGATAAAAATGCGCGTGAGCAGTCGTTTCTTAACGAATTGGCATTATCAGATATTCTGACCACTTTAAAAGAGCACGGACAACAATACCCGGCTGTTGGGCGGTGGCTTGATGACGGTCGTATCGAGGTCCTCGATGGCAGCCGGCGCCGTATGTCTTGTATTATTGCAGAGCAGGACTTTCTGGTATACGTCGCAAAAGGGATCAGCACGCGTCATGCTAAGTTTTTGTCGGATGTCGCGAATGCGCACAAACCTTTATCCTTGTATGAACGCGGTAAAGAAATGCAAGCCATGTTAGACAGCGGTGACGTCAGTGATCAAAAGGCACTGGCGAGCGCATGTCAGTGTAGTGAAGCATTAGTCAGTGGTGCATTAAAGGCAGCTGCCCTGCCCTTGCCACTTTTGCAAGCTTACCCCAGTGTCTCTGAATTGGGGCGCCCGACTATCGTCAAACTCCACCGTTTGTATTTTAGCCTTGATAGCCAATCGCAAGCGCAGTTGGTGGCCATGCTAGGTGAGACACCATTATGGCAACAAGTTGATGCCCAAGGCGTGACACGCATTACGCGCGAAGTGACCCAGCGAATTGAGCAATATAAAGATGAGCTTGTGGCGCCGCAGCCGAGTGAAAAAGAACAAGCTCAAACCTTGTTAGAAGGACGCGCGTCTTATCGTCGTAAAGGCAATAATTTGAGTATCAATTTGAAAAAAGTGAGTGATCAAGATGCTGAGCAGATCTTGGCGCTGATAAAGGAACACTTTAACGGTTAACGCGTTCAAATCGAATAAAAAACGGCACGCCTTTGCGTGTCGTTTTTTTTTGCATGGTATCATCTTCTTTATCTGCTAAATCGACAAAACGGAACGCGTCCTATGGGGACATCAACGACCTCATCAACTCTGCAACAGTTTTTTGCAGATTTAATTCATTCCGCCACATTGCGTGCTCATCGACAATTGGTGTGTATCGATTATCCTCTCGATTTTATCGTGGCAGCCTTTGACGAGGCCGCTACCCCGCTGGTTATCGGTCATGCTGATGAAGGATTAAGTTGGCGTCAAGCGCGTCAAAAGCTGGGGCAAGAGTGCGGGCATATCGTGGTTGAGGTGGGCGCCGATTTTAATGCCGAAGCGTTTTGCGCTATTGCAGGCTGCTGTCGGGCGGGATCATTAATTCTTTTACGACTAGCGGCGCCAAAGGAGGCATTGCCGCCTTCTGTGCGACGTTTAGTCAAACAGCTAGAGCTTAATGAATCGGTCGCCTTCTTTCTACGTCATCAGGTGCGCAGGCCCGCGGAGGTGTTGCCTTTGCCTGGCCAACATGAGGTGAGACAAGAGAATGCGATTGAGGCGGTCAAGAAAGTGGCCACGGGTCACCGGCGTCGTCCCTTGTTGTTAACGGCCGATCGTGGTCGTGGAAAATCGGCAGCGTTGGGAATCGCAGTGGCACAGTTAGTCATGAACAAACCACGAAAAATTTTGGTCAGTGCACCGACGCCCGCGCATGCCGCAACCTTGTTTAGTCATATTAAGTCAAGTTTGGGTATAGAGACCCAAGGTCAGGTAATTGACTATCAAGGCAGCGATATCCGCTATATTGCCCCCGATACCTTGTTACAAGAAACGCCGTTGGCGGACCTTCTTTTGATTGATGAAGCGGCGGCAATCCCATTGCCGATGTTGAGCCAATGCTTACATCAATATAGTCGCGTGGCCATTGCAACCACAGAGCATGGTTATGAAGGAACCGGACGTGCTTTTACGATAAGGCTGAAACAATTACTGGATGCAGAGCAACCACAATGGCGACCATTGAGATTAACTGCGCCAATGCGATGGGCGGATAACGATCCGGTTGAACGTGTGCTAAATGCATTATTCTTGCTCGATGTCGATCCGCCTGAGTTACTGATCAGTGATGACCAAAGCCAACCCGTTAAGTTGGATAATATCGTTGTTCAGCGTTTATCTCCCGCACAGCTATTGAGTGATGAAGCCTTACTGCGTTCATTATTTGCTTTGTTGCTGGCTGCGCATTATCAAACGTCGCCGAATGATTTAGCACGGTTACTTGATGACGATTCAATCATTGTTTGGGTGGGAAGCGTCGCGGGCGAGTTGGTCTCTGCGTGTGTGATCAATGAGGAATGCCGTCTTAGTGCCGACTTGAGCCGGGCGGTAGTTGCGGGGCAACGTCGCCTTAAAGGCCATCTTCTCAGCCAGTCGCTCGCTGCCCATCTCGGCGATCCAGCGATTTTGCACCAGAGCCTTTGGCGAGTTGAACGAATCGCGGTAGCCGAATCTTACCGATATCAAGGGTTAGGTCAGCAGCTTATTACTGCTGTGGCTCAGGAGGCAAGCAAGCTTGAGATGTCGTGTCTCGGGGTGAGTTTTGGTGCGACGGCTCGTCTTAGTCGATTCTGGTTGAAGCAGGGGTTTGAACCAATAAAACTTGGCTTGAAGCGCGATCAAGCCAGTGGTTGTTATTCTTTACAAATGGTAAAGCCAATCAAACGGCTAGCGTGGTTGCAAGACGGTGTCGCCTTGTTTCGTCATAGCTTACCAATCCAATGGATGACAACTCATCAGGCCATGGAGGTTGATATTGTTGGCGCTATGATGTGCTTCTTATCTGATAAGCCACTGGCAGGCTGTATAGACCAACAGATTAAAGGATTTATTGCCGGGGGCGTTGGCGTTGATGCGTCATTGGCAAGCCTACAAATGTGGTTACGTCAGCACGTTAAAGCCTTACCTTCGCATCCAGACGATAATGCGCTCTATGTATTGATCAGTCGGATTATTCTTGGCCATTCGTGGTCTACGGTATGTGCGCGGTACGGACTGACGGGTAAAAAACAAGCTGAAGCGATGATCCGTGACTATGTTATGCGCCATGACGTCAGTGAGTGAGTCAGGCCGTTTTGATAGAGCTATTGGTTCAATTTACAGTGTAAAGATAAGGAAGCGCCAAACGTATCAATTTACACTGTAAATTCACATAAGGCTGTTAATAGAAACATACCTGTTAATGCCAACATAGCTTTCACTACAAATACCACGCTCCACGTAAATACCACACTCCATGTAAATACCACGCTCCATGTAAATGCAGTGCTCCATGTAAATGCCGCGCTAAATGCAAACATAGCCGCCAATGAAACGAGGCTCGGATGAGATTTACAGTGTAAATCGTCCATCATAGAAACTGAGAAACTTACTAAGTAGTGATCAAATAAATCCTATCGTGCTCACGTTTTTACTAGAGATCCTGCTCCCAAAATGACTAAACCTGTATAATTTATTACAAATGAGACATTTGCCCTCAGCGATCTACGACGTAGGCTAACCTAATCGTTGTTAAGGTTGTGGTGAGGCGTGGCGTTTCGTTTTATGACGAGACGAAAACAATGTCATACGGTTGGATCATCATATCGATAAAGCCGTAAGGCGTTTTTGGCAGGGAGCGACATGCTAGACGATATCCTCCGAGTTTCTCAGGATGGGCAACGTGTGTATTTATCGGCCGGTAATACTCAGCACACGAGTGATCAACCGATAGAGAAAAAACAAATTAAGGATTGGTTGGTGCATCACCAGGCCGACGCCTTCTTTTGTTTCGACGATACGATAGAGTCGGCTTTAACCAAGCTGAATACGTCCAACGATGATAGCGAGTCAGAAGACTTTATTATCGCCGAGCGACGCGATGCCACAATAGAAGCCCGTATCGCAGATGATAAGATGACGGCCTATCTTATCGTTAATGGGGCGTGTGGTGGGCGAGGTCTTAAAGGTGATGATATTCTGTCGACACTGCGTGAAGCAAATATTGTTCGTGGTATCAAAAAACCAACCTTACAAAAACTGTTGTCTGCTTCTGGACGATTAAAACCCGGTGAATATCTGGATGTGCCCGTAGCCTTTGGTCGACAGCCAGTGGCAGGAGAAGATGCGCACATTGTCTACTTAATAGAAGACCCCGCCGATCGCGTTCGTCGTCCAAGAGAGCGAGAAGATGGGACGGTAGACATGCGCGACCTCGGTGAAATGGTCATGGTGAAGCAAGGTCAACCTCTCGCAAAACTCGTGCCCGAAACGGCAGGCTATGAAGGCTTTACCGTAACCGGTTCAGTGCTCTCAACGTCATCAGGTAAACCGATGACATTAGCGGCCCACGAGGGCAGCGCATTCAGTAATAAAGATCCTAATATTCTTATTGCGACCATGGCAGGTATCCCGCGTTTGCAAAATGACGGCGTTGCAGTTGATGATGCGCTGAGTTTAGATGTTGTCGATGTAGGCACCGGTCATGTCAATTTTGAAGGCAGCGTCGTCATTAAAGGCGATGTTGAAGTCGGCATGAAAGTGACAGCGTCGGGGACGGTGACGGTCGGCGGTGTGGTTGAGTCTGCCACGATTACCGCGGGGGCTGATATTATTGTTCAGAACGGTATTATTGGTCGACAAGTTGCTGCGGACTCAGACATCAACTGCATCTTAGTGGCTGATGGCAACATAGTGGCGAAATTTGCTCAATACGCGACCTTGTGCGCAAACAAAAACGTCGAGCTGACCTTGCATGCGATGCATTGTAATACGCAAGTGGGGCAGTCGCTTACGATAAGTGACACCACTAAGCGTAAAGGTACACTTGCAGGTGGGAAACATGAAGTCGGTGAAAAGCTTCAGGCGGTCATTGTGGGGGCCAGTGCGGGGGCACATACCTATATCCATTGTTTTCCGAGGTTACCTCTTCTCAAGCGGCAAATGGTTGAACTGAATAAAGATTGGGAAGACAAAACGGCGCAACTCGATAAAGTAAAAGCGGCGGAAGCGAAGCTAGAAGCGTTACCACCCGCCAAACGTGATGCGGCGATGGTCGAGCGCATTACCTCAACAAGAGATAACTTATTTGAAGCGCTTGATGAAATTGAGAAGGCGATAGAGGAAACAGATACCACGATAGAAGCGTCCTATCGTGCAGCCAGTATCACCGCCACTAAATCACTGCTAAATCGTGTACACTGCACCATTGGAGAAGAAAAACACAGTATAAACTCTGAGCATGGCCCTTCGGTTTTGTTTTATGATAATGCAGCGATAGAGCTGAAACCCTACCAGCAAAATAGCTAGCGTTGATTTACAGTGTAAACGCAATTTACAGTGTAAATGTTTTATCTTCGGCGACGTATCGTTGCACAAAAAAATCGCGTTACTAAGGTAACGCGATTTTTGATTTGAACGCTTCGCAAGCGTCTAACCCTTTAGTTCTCTTTGTCCGTATTACTGAAGATATACCCTTGGAAGCCATTAACGAACAGTTCAGAAAGATGAGCGAGCTGCGCTTCTGTCTCAACCCGTGTGGCAATGGTCGTGATATTTAGATTGTGCGCTGTACGACAAATGGAGGCCAGGACATTGTCTTGCGCATCGTCCTCAATATGGCTTGTATACGCGAAATCAATTTTAACGTAATCGGGCTTAAAGCGTTGCAGATAATCAAGCGATTGAAAATTACGGCCGTAATTATCGACCCCGAATTGGAAGCCGGCTTGGCGAATTTGATCCGTGAGCAGACCCGTATGATCGGCATAGCGAACAAATGCCCCCTCTGGAATTTCAAAAAGTAGTTGGCCGGCAAGTCTACGGTGTTGACTCAAGATTGTCCCCAACCAGCGAATAAAGGATGCGTTGGTTATACTACTCAAGGTCAAGTTCACGGCGAGAGGGCCAACACTTGGATCTTGGTCTAGTGTTTTAAGCACATGTGAAACGACGTGTTTATCTAGAATCTCGCCCATTTGAAGTTGTTCTACCGCCCCTAAGAAATGACCGGCGCCATAATAGTTGCCATCTTTTTCAATTGCTGAGAACACTTCCTGATGGAGGCGGTTGGACTGACTGTCAGTGGCTGACTGATATTTGAACACAAAGAGTTCTTTCGCGACGGCCTCATGAAGCAGTGCTTTCCATTGCTGTTTGCCCATCGCCGCATCACCAATAGAATGGTCGATTAAGGTCAAAGGGTGCTCAGGCGTATTTCGTGCCTGTGAGAGTGCGTTGTCAGCTTGTGACAGCAATACACTGGCCTTTTGGTTGCCGCCGCCATTGACCGCTAACCCGACAGCAACCTTGGGTTGTATCAGCTCTGATGGATCCGCTTGCATGTCGACGACTATGGCAATGACGCGTTCGCCTAATACAAGCAAATCCTCAGAATCGGTGTTGGGTGCCAATACGACAAACTCGTCTTTGCTCAACCTTGCCGCTGTCATGTTATCGTCGCTGATAATGGTGGTTGTTAAGTGGTTGGCGAACTGCTCTACGACAAGATCGCCGGCTTCAAACCCCTGGTTTTCATATGCGTCGCTGATAAGGTCTACTTTGATGAGCGCCATTCCACCAATGCCAGACTCTGTTAACCAAGAATTAAGTTGAGCGACATAAAAGCTACGGTTTCCAAGGCCTGATACTGGGTCACGATAAGCGGCTTTTCGCAGGCGGTCTGCCTCTTTTGCTTGTTGTTCAAAATAACGCTTAAGTTGGTCTGTCATGACATTGATCGCATTAACGACCGTTTTGAGATCGGTCGTTGGTGGCAGAGGAATGGGATCGCCAAATTTGTTTTTCGCAATCTCGCCTGCTTTTGCGGTAATACGAGCAAGAGGTCTTAGGGAACGTTGCAGTTGCCAGCCGATTATTAATGAAGCAATAACAAAGATGATTGCCATGATTGTGCCGAGTTGAACAAAGGACTTCCATAGTTGTTTGTAGGCGTAGCCAGGATGGGCAACGACTTCTACTTCAGCAAGTTGCATCCAGCCGCTGGTGATGGTTTGCTTTTCAGTGATGACGGGGAAAATATCTAGATTGATAAACCACTGCGGCACACCTTGGATTTGGACAGAATATTCTCGCGTAATCTCACTGTTATCAGACAACAAGGTAAGATTAACTTCACGATAGAATCCTCCATCAAAAAAAGCGTTTATCACTGATTCGGCTGCCACCTTATCATCCGATTCAAGGTAGGGTGCGAGCGCTAGCCCCATTGAGTTCACGGTATTGTTGACATCAGAGGTTTGTTGACTGAGTAAAAAATTCCGCGTGGTGTTGAGTTCTATACCGAAGACGCCCAGCACTATGCAGAAGAAAATCACCAGCATCCACGTAAATATTTGATTGAATAACGTCATCGGTGTTTACCTATCGTATTGTCTAATCGGTTTTTGCATTTCTAGCGACTCGACACGAGTGCGCAAATCATTCCAAAGGCCAAGCCTTGAGGCGTTGCCCGCTAGTTCACCTTGTCCACGCTCTTTCATTAACCATAATCGGCTACCATTAAAACTATAGATAGGTAACAGATCGCGGCGTAATGACGCGCGTTTAATCTCTGGGTCTAAGTTGTCTAATAGCACCGGCTCGGAAGAAGGGGTTGGGTAATAAGCGACGACCATATGGAATTGGTCAAGGCGGATGGCTTTGACGTAAACAAGCCGCAACTTTTTATCATCGATTCCTAATTCTCGTAGCGAAAAATACTTAGCGATACTAAAATCTTCACAATCGCCAGCAGCAGCACCAAGAAATTCAAGCGGCGTTGCCCAGTAGTCTTTTTGGCCCCACAAGTCGATATCATCAACAAAATACAGTTGGTTGAAAAAATCATTGACGCGGTCGAGCTTATCGAGCTCTGATACATCTTGACTATTTTCGACCATATTCCGCCATGCGGTAACGCGTTTACCTGCACGATCACCGTAAAAGTTAGCGACTTTATCGACCCAGTGTGCTTCCTTTGTCGTCAGTCCAACCGTCCCAAATGAGATAAACAGGATCAGGACAATGATGTGCCATCGCTTCATTACTGATTGTCTCTCTCTTCTAAGGACTTAGTGACATCGCTTGATGCGTCGTTATGTCCAAACATAGTTTAATTTGACCAAGGTCTACTCAGTTTGCCATACCTTAAACATGAGTCATAGCAGTGCAAGATGGCTTTCTAAAAACGCAACTTACTGATATCAAAATAATGTCGAAAATACTGCGCCTCGATGGCCTTTTCCTCGTATCAGTGTGGGTACCTTCAAGTTTAGATGAGCGAGTCACTTTTCACCGTATTGCTAGGAACAGGGTGACTTTGGTTAAACCATAAAAAGTCGCCTGGTAGGCACCATGTATAGATGAAAATCAACTTGTTAATCAGCGTTTTCCTGCGCAAAATAGTGGAAAGTAAATGAATGGGAGAGAGCAATGGATTTGTCCGATATTCGACGAGAATATACAAAAGGGGGATTGCGTCGCGACGATTTGCCGAGTACGCCAATGGATCTGTTTGAGCACTGGCTGCAGCAAGCGATTGATACTCAGGTGCCCGATCCGACCGCGATGACGATTGCGACTGTTGATGAGCATGGGCAGCCTTTTCAACGCATCGTGTTATTGAAAGATTTTAACCAAGATGGCTTTGTATTTTATACCAATCTAGGCAGTCGCAAAGCGCTACACCTCAAGGAAAATAGCCAAATTAGTTTGCATTTTCCCTGGCACTTTATCGAGCGGCAAGTCCACATTATGGGTGAAGCCGTGCCTTTGAGTAAAAAAGACGTTTTTAAATATTTTACGTCTCGTCCAAAGGAGAGCCAAATTGCGGCGTGGGCGAGTAAGCAGAGTGAACGATTGTCTGCGCGATCGGCGCTAGAGGGAAAATTTTTAGAGCTGAAAAAGCAGTTTGAGAAAGGTGAAGTGCCGGTCCCCACTTTTTGGGGCGGTTATCGTGTGATACCTAAGAGCATTGAGTTTTGGCAAGGCGGTGCGCATCGTTTGCATGATCGATTCTTGTATCAACGGCAAAAAGATGAAAGCTGGGACATTGAGCGCTTAGCACCGTAAACCTGCGGAAGAGGCCAATATAGCGATATATTGGCCTCTTTGTTTGTCGTTTTGTGTCATTAATCTCGAAGCACGATAGAGAGCTGTTGGGTTAACAGGCTTTCTGGTATTGCAGAACCAAACCCTTGTGCGAGTGCGCGTTCAAGTAGCGCCGCTTTGGAGTCAGCCTCGAACTTCTCGCGTAAGTGCGCAAAGTGGTTTTCGATGGTTTTGACGGAAACGGATAAGGTGTTTGCAATGCTCTGCGGCTTTTTGCCGTGTAAATGAAGGAATAGAACTTCCTGCTCACGCGCAGTGAGATGGATATGTGATTGGTGGTGGTGATGATCCGTTTGCGCTTCTTCCGGATGTGTCACCGCATGACATATCCAGTGACCCACTTCTAAAATAGCGGTATCACTCAGCTCTTGGCCACAAAACATCACACCGCACACTTCACCCTTGTCATTATACCAAGGCGTTTTTGTAAATAAGTGCGCGTACCAGCGGCCGTTCGCGTAAGGATGAATGTCGAGTACACGAAGACGCTTACCCGTTTCCATCACGTAATGATCCTGTGCCTGAAATTGACGCGCAAACCGTGTGGTAGGGCTAGGCATATCGTAGTCAGTTTTACCGATACAGTCTTGTGGCTGTTCGAGGCCGATGAGCCGGCAATATTCAGTGTTGGCATAAACAAACACTGAATGCGTGTCTTTACAGCCCCAACAACCGGGGAGCTGCTCAAGCATAGACAAAGCTGGAGGCACAGGGGAGGGAGAGAGCGGGTGATTCATATAGCTTACCGACGCGTTATTATTGTTTTGAGAGTAACGATTCTGGGTCGATAGTGAAAAGTCGACAAGCTATTGGAGCATAAAAAAAAGCCGGCATAAAGCCGGCAAAGACAAGATTTCCCCGAAGGGAGTTATCCTGTACGACGTGTAGAAGAGGTTGTCTAGATAATTCACTCATACCATGAGGGTAGTTGATATAAGCTCCTTATCTGACTGCACCTAACAGTGTTAGGAACTGCAAACGCGTCTATCGGGACAAATTGCGTTTACAGACTTTACTATATCTAGAAGATTAGACGTTGGGTAGGGGGGCTTTGACCTATTGACACAGGATAAAGCAACTTAATATCAAGATTGTTATGCTGCAAGATGGCAGAGCCGGTAATAGGCGAGTTAACTTTGGGTGGGTAAACGTAGTAAGCGTAAGTAAGAAACGTCCGATATAAAAAACGCCGCTTTTTTAGCGGCGTTTGTTTTATATGTGGGTGAATGCTTAATTTAGCGAGTTTTAATGTGTCTGATAACTCGAAAACCAAGGTAATTAGCACTGGTGTTCTCACCCAACTCTAGACGCTCAGAGGCACGTGAACGCTGAGGAGAGAAGTTCCAAGCGCCACCACGTGCAAGTGGCGTGTCACTGCCAACCCACTCCCAGACGTTACCCGCGGTGTCATAAACACCGAATGGATTAGGCGGAAAGCTTTTCACGGGGGAGGTACGATCGTTAGACCAGACTGTGCCGCTCCAACCGGTATTCGCATTTCCCACGCCAATGTCATTGCCCCACCAATAGTCACTTTCTGTGCCGCCGCGTGCCGCGACTTCCCATTCAACGTCGTTAGGAAGTGCATAATGTTGCCCAGTTTGCTGGCTGAGCCAATCAATATAGGCGTTGGCGTCGTCTTGGTTAACACACACAACGGGCGAATCAGCCGCTTGATCAAAGCCTGGCTGACGCCAATCTGATTCTAAACTTTGACTGATTTCACCGTTTACCAGCGTATTACAGCCATTGCCTTGTTCCGCGGCAGTGACATACCCAGACGCAGTGACAAAGGCATCAAACTGCTCGACGGTGACAGGTGTGGCGCCTATCGCGAATGATTGCTGAATTGCCACGTTTTCGCGCGCATCAGGGCCCACTTTGTACTCACCGGCGCCAATGACCACCATTTGCGGTGCTTCCAGATTTTTTGCAACGGGATCAGTAAACTTTTTGCCTGGACTGGGCGGCTGGTTTGGCTGCTCTCTAAGCTTGGCCCATACCACTTGATCTTTACCTAGATAAATTTCTCGATCATAGGGAATAAAGCCGGGTTTGGTCACCGTCAGATCGTGATTACCAACCGGTAACATCAGCTCGACTGGTGTACTGCCATAAGTCACATCGTTGATGGTTACGTTGTCATCATAACGGTTAGAGCGGACAGTCACGTTTACCCAACGTTTTGCCTGCTGCTTACGCTGTGCTTGTTTCTGTGCTTGTGTCGTCTCAACACAGTATCTGTCTTCCAAATCAAGCAAACGGCATGAGGCTGTCTTATCCGGACGGCTCACCAGCTCTGCTTTTATCCGAGTAGTGTAATCCGTGCCACCGGTAAAGCCCGCGTCCATGATCTCGCTGTTGGTCACGTGAATATTGAACGCCACGTTATCAATATTTTGTTTCACAGCGTCTGATTCGGTAACAAAGTTGGTTACCTGACCACGGAACTCTCGAATGGCTTTCTGCATGGTCAAGGTCTTGCCTTGATTTGCACAGGAAGACAATGTCATGTTTGGCGAACAAGTCAGGCTATGGACAACCTCAATGGTGTCTTTCTGCGTTAGCTCTTTGCGCAGACGCTCTGCACGGGCTTCGCGCATCGCTTCATGCAAGTTTTCTAACGTCGTTGCCAGCAATGCTTGCTCACGCTCGAGTTGTGCCAGATGTTTTTTCTGCTCAATAATCGCGGTTTCGTTGGCAGCCTGTTCGCGCTGCTGATCATTCACCTTCTGCCATGTTTGTTGGTAGGCCTGCTGATACGGGCTAATATCTGTGCTCGGATCGGCAATTAAATCCTGAAATTTTGCATCGAGCTCTGCTTTTGCATTGCTGCGTTTGCGCTTCAGGTTGCTCAGCTCATCTTCTAACGTCGCGCGCTTAACCAGAAGGTCATCCAACTTCGCCTGCTGCAGAGCCAGTTCATCGTTTCGAGACTCCAGTGAATCTTCTTTATCACGGAGTTTCTCTACCAACTCACTGACCGGATCGAGATTATCAGCGGAAGACGCGTTTTCAGCGAACGCCAACTCGGTTAGCAGTAGGGGAGGGAGCGCTAAGCATAACGCTTTTAAATATTTCGTTGTCATAGTTCCCTTGCTTACGCATGTCGCAATAATAATACCTATGTCCAAAAAGTAGACTATCACGGAAACCCGTGTTGCCACGCAAACCGTGTTAATTATTTGACGGCAGTCAGCATTCTGCGACGTGATCGGTGCAACTGTGCTCATGGTTTTAGGTTTATGGAAGATTACCTTAAGCGGTCCCATGCTTCAAATAAGATTGCATGATGACGGATTAAATCGGAAGAATGATCAAGGGGTTGATCGCCCGCGATCGCACCGAAACGATGATCAAGAGAGGCTTGTCCCCATCGAACCTTGACTAACGCCTTGATATTAAATTGTTTAGTTAGATTTATATCGTCTTTTTTCATCTTGTTAGTCTTGCCTTTTCGATGATCAATCGTAAAAACATGAGGGATCCTTCGCATTTTCAAGGTCAAAATGACATTCGCCGTAAAAAATGCGGTACTTGATCATAGTTCCGAAAAATTGCCATGATGGAAACCACATCCTGTGTGATTGGTCGTTTTAGCTATTAGTTATCCGAGAACAATAGTTAGCTGAGAACAATAGTTAGCTGAGAACAATGGTTAGCTGAGAACAGAGAAGCATTCGCGAATGGGAAGAAAGCGTGCCAGAATAAAGAAGGGTTAACAGACGATGAGCCAAAGATCGTGAATAAGGGAGGAGCATAATGGCTGCATCACCGAAGGTTTCAGAAGTCATTGCCTTACCCAGACAGCCACGGCACCACAGTCATGACTACAAACAAGTGGTCATTGGGCTGCAGGGGCAAACGGAGTTTGATGTTGGTGGACGAGGAAGTCTTATTGGTCCAGGACAGGGCTGTTTAGTCGCGGAATCTCAAGAACATGCTTTTACTGGCGTGGGACGAAACGAAATTTTAGTGATTAACCTTCCTTCGCAAGAATGGTCAGAGCAAGCGTTAATGCATGAAAATATTGCGCGCTTATTTGCTCGTGAGCCGTATTTTCAATTAGATACTCACGCACAAATACTGATCAAAGCATTATCGGCAGAGATGATTGCCAATCCCTCCGATCCTTTGCTCAGTCGTGCCTGTGCCGATACGTTAATGTGTGTGTTGCACCGTCACTTCCGGGATCATGTCTCTCCTCGTCGCGATGGCCATCGATTAAATATGGATATTATCGATCGCTATATTCATCAGCATATCAGCCGTAAGATCACAGTTGCGCAATTAGCGGGCAGTGTTTTCTTGGCAGAAAGCCAGTTTCATCAATTATTTAAACAACAAGTCGGGACCACTCCGCATCAATATGTACTGGATAAACGCTTTGCATTGGCAAAGCAGCTTATCAAAGACAGTGATCTGACCATGGCTCAAATTGCAGACAGTTGTGGTTTTTCTAGTCAAAGTGGATTTACTAATGCGTTTTCACGCTATTTTGGTCTGTCGCCCGCCAGGTTTAAATGCACACCTTAAGCCAAAGATTATCGCAATTTACTCAGCATTACGTTGCACCACATCGACTCAGCTGCCGATCATTTGTTACGCCTCTATAGCGATCGGCGGCTTTATTTGTTAATCATCGGAGGATTTTGCAATAATGCCGGTGTTTTTTGTAAGACCTTACTGATAGACCACGCATAGAATCGATCGCAGAGTAACAATGACGTAACATTTTCCTGCCCGAGTTTGGGAGGACGTGAGTGAGGATACCGCTATGTTTAAAGCCATCGATGCTATGCAGCCCTCGTTTATCGAGCGCCCATTAGCGAAGATTTGGTCTGAAATCTCTCCGCTTTATTGTGTTGACGAAAGTGAGTGGCTGAAAGAACTCATTCCGCTTGCGCAAGCTTCAGAAAATGAGCGAGAGCAAACACGTCGTCAAGCGACTCAGTTAATTGAGCGGGTACGTGCTGATAAAAAAGCCGTACAAATGATTGATGCGCTGTTGTTGGAATACAGTTTAGACACACGGGAAGGCATTCTGTTGATGTGTCTTGCCGAAGCTCTGATGCGGGTCCCCGACGCGCATACTGCTGATGCGCTTATTCGTGACAAACTCAGTGTTGCTGACTGGAAAGCACATTTGCGCCACTCTGATTCCTTGTTTGTCAACGCTTCCACCTGGGGGTTAATGCTAACAGGTAAAGTGGTGACCTTAGATGAGAGCACCGAAGGCAAACCGGCGTCAGTGATCAATCGCCTTGTGAATAAAATGTCAGAGCCTGTGATTCGCCAAGCGATGCATCAAGCGATGAAAATCATGGGTCATCAGTTTGTGCTTGGGCGTGACATTGATGAGGCGCAGAAAAACGGCGAAGGCCCGCGCACGAATGGCTTTACGTACTCGTTCGACATGCTCGGTGAAGCGGCATTAACTCAAGATGATGCCAAAGCCTATCTCAACGATTACTTACAGGCGATTGAGTCCGTCGGCGAGGCGAAAGCCAGTTATCAAGGACCGTCACCATCCGTCTCAATCAAGTTGTCTGCCTTGCATCCACGTTATGAAGCGGCGAATCAAGATCGCATGATGACAGAGATGTTTGAGACGGTTCTGGTTTTGCTGAAACGTGCGCGTGAAAAAGATGTTGCGATCACCATTGATGCAGAAGAAGCGGATAGATTGGAGCTTTCGCTTGCGCTGTTTGAAAAGCTATATCGCGACCCTGTGGTGAAAGGTTGGGGTAAGTTTGGTTTAGTGGTGCAAGCCTACTCTAAACGCGCGCTACCTGTGATCACTTGGTTAGCGGCTTTAGCAAAAGAACAAGGTGATGTGATCCCAATGCGGTTAGTAAAAGGCGCTTATTGGGACAGTGAAATTAAACTGTGTCAGCAAACTGGGCATCACGGTTATCCGGTATTTACCCGCAAAGAAGGGACAGACGTTTCTTACCTAGCCTGTGCACGCTTCCTACTTAGCGAGCATATACGCGGTCTGATTTATCCGCAATTTGCCAGCCATAATGCCCACACGATTGCGGCGATTGCGTCTATGGCGACACATAATGACTTTGAGTTCCAGCGCCTACATGGCATGGGCGATGCGCTTTACAATCACGCCAAAGCCTTGTTCAACACCGAAGTGCGTATTTATGCGCCAGTCGGCAGCCATAAAGATTTGTTGCCTTATCTGGTTCGCCGTTTGTTAGAGAACGGTGCCAATAGTTCGTTTGTACATCGTTTGGTTGATGCACGTTGCCCGATTGACGATTTGATTGCCGATCCGGTTGATACTTTGTGTGCTAATCACACCTTGCACAACGATCGCATTCCTATGCCGCAAGATATTTTTGGGCCCGCCCGTAAAAACTCGCAAGGTGTCGCGACGGATATCGAATCAGAATGGCAACCCTTCCAGGACAGTGTTGTTCCCTTCATGGGCGAGTACCAATGGCAGGCTGGCCCCATTGTTAACGGTCAGCGTCTGAAAGGCGATACGCATGAGATAACCGCGCCCTATGATCGTAATGAGTCCGTAGGTCACGTTGATTGGGCAACGGCTGAACAGGTGAATAACGCCCTCGATATTGCGGCACAGGCTTATCCGACATGGCGAGATACCGAGGTTAGCCAGCGTGGTAAGTACTTACTTGACCTTGCTGATAAACTAGAAGCAAATCTGGGTGAGCTGGTGGCGATCTGTCATCGTGAGGCGGGTAAAACTATCCACGATAGCATTGATGAAGTCCGAGAGGCCGTCGATTTTTTACGTTATTACCCCGAGCAGGCTAAAGCGTTGCAAACGGAGCCACTGGCCTATCAAGGCTTCGATGGACAAGCACAATCGGTGACCTATCAAGGACGCGGTGTCTTTACATGTATCAGCCCTTGGAACTTCCCATTAGCGATTTTCCTCGGCCAAGTTGGCGCGGCGCTTGTGGCCGGTAATACTGTCGTGGCCAAGCCGGCCGAACAGACATCTATTATTGCTTATCGCGCGATTGAGTTGCTGTTAGACACTGGGATCCCTGCTGGGGTGATTCAGCTATTACCTGGCAGTGGCCCTGTGGTGGGAGCGCCTCTAACCGAGGATACGCGTATTGCAGGGGTCGCATTTACCGGATCCACACCAACAGCACAGCGTATTACCCGCACCTTGGCAGAGCGCGATGCCGATCCTGTGCCAGTTATCGCGGAAACCGGGGGGCAGAATGCAATGCTGGTGGACAGTACGGCATTGCCCGAGCAGGTGGTGCGCGATGTATTGCGTTCTGCTTTCGCCTCTGCGGGTCAGCGCTGTTCAGCGTTGCGTGTGCTTTATATTCAAGAAGACATTGCTGACCGCGTGATTGGCTTAATAAAAGGGGCGATGGCGGAGCTGTCTGTGGGACGCCCTGAGCGGCTATCAACCGATGTGGGGCCGGTGATTGATCAAACGGCGAAAGACAAGCTTCTTGCTCACATAGAACAGATGAAGCGCAGCGGTAAGTTGGTCACGCAGGTGCCACTCTCTGCAGATTGTGATAAAGGAACGTTTGTGCCACCAACGGCGTTTGAAATCCGCAGTATTGATCAACTGAGTGAGGAGCATTTTGGTCCCATTCTACATATTGTTCGCTATCGCGCGGATGCGCTCGATAAGGTGATTGATGATATCAACCAAACAGGTTTTGGCTTAACCATGGGGGTGCATAGCCGCAATGAAACGACCTGCGCCCATATTGAGCATCGTGCTCGAGTAGGTAACTGTTATGTCAACCGTGATCAGGTCGGCGCTGTCGTTGGCGTTCAACCCTTTGGCGGTCGCGGCTTATCGGGAACTGGGCCTAAAGCGGGTGGACCACACTATCTGTATCGCTTTACGCAAGCATCAGTAAACGTGCAACAAGTCGGTTGATATCAGGATCAGGAGAAGCGTCATGCATCAATTAAATAGCGTTTTAGAGCAGTGTGAAGCGGTTTGGGAAGACTGGAATGATCAAACTGTCGCCGGTCGCATTGCGTTATTGCAACGGTGGTCTGACACGGTCGCCGCTCGCGGCGATGACTTTGCCCACGCAGCGAAGATGATTCGTTTTCAGTGTGAGAACGCTCAGCGCTTGCTCGATAAGGTTCACGAATTGCCTGGCCCGACAGGTGAAACGAACGAGCTGTATACGGCAGGAAGAGGGACTATCGCCATGACAGGTGATGCGTCGCTGACGTCTATTGCTTTGTGTGGTCAGTTAGCGGCTGCGTTGGTGGCGGGTAACTGTGTCGTCGTGAGCGTGGAAGGTTCGCATGCGGACAATGCCGACGCGGTCATGGCGGATCTTGTTAAAGCTGGATGTCCAGATAGAGTTGCTGTACGTGTCGATCTTGAGGTGTGCAGTGATCTATTCAAGCATCCGCAGGTCGTTGGCGTAGCGACGACTGGAACCAAAGAACATGTGCGAGACGTCAATCGTCAGCTCGCACAACGACAGGGTGTGATTGCGACACTGGTTGCGGAAACCGACACTGAGCAGTATTCAGTGATTGGTAGCCCTGACTATGTGTTGCGTTTCGTGACCGAATGCACCCGAACCATAAATATCACTGCTGTAGGTGGTAATGCCACGCTTCTGGAACTCGGTAGTGGTGAACATTAACTTTCCAGAAATGGCCCCAATTGGGGCCATGCAATTGAGGGACACATATGATAGACAATAGCTATGCCATCAGTGCAACCTTTCTGGCATATCTCATCATGATGCTTGCCATTGGTGTGTATGCCTACAAACGGACTTCTAACTCCGAAGATTATTTCCTCGGTGGCCGGTCGTTAGGCCCATGGCCCGCTGCGTTGTCAGCAGGGGCATCAGACATGAGTGGGTGGTTGCTGCTTGGGCTTCCTGGCTATGCCTACGCTGCGGGAATGGAATCACTTTGGCTTGCGGGCGGTTTGTTGTTGGGCACTTATCTTAACTGGTTAATTTGTGCCAAACGCCTGCGGACTTACAGTATTGAAGCAGATAACGCGCTGACGTTACCGGAATTTTTTGCTCGCCGTTTTGAGGATAAATCAAAATTGCTGCAAACCATCTCTGCTTTCTTCATTTTGCTTTTCTTCCTTTTCTACACCAGCTCAGGCTTGGTTGCAGGGGGTAAACTGTTCACCACGGTATTTGGGTTTGATTACACAACCGCGGTGGTGATTGGCACGATTTGTGTTGTGTCATACACCTTGTTTGGTGGCTTCTTGGCGGTATCTTGGACTGACTTGGTGCAAGGACTGTTGATGGCCGCGGCCTTGTTGATCGTGCCATTTGTTATTATGGACGGCAGCATTTTCAAATTGGGCCGTGATGTTGCCGCAATCAATCCTGAGCTGATGACGTTATGGCGTGATGTAGATGGTGAGCCACTCACTTGGATCAGTATCGTCTCTTTGGCGGCCTGGGGCTTAGGTTACTTTGGCCAGCCACATATCTTGGCGCGTTTCCAAGCGACTCGCTCCAATAAAGACATTACCACGGCGCGTCGTATCGCAGTGGGTTGGTCTGCATTATCCATGGTCGGTGCGGTCTTGATCGGTTTAGTGGGTATTTTGTACGTGCAGAATGATATGTCAGGCACCCTGGCTGACGGTGAAAAAATCTTCATGTTGTTGGTCAATGCGGCATTCCATCCAGTAATTGCAGGTATCCTGTTGGCGGCAATTTTAGCGGCGATTATGAGTACAGCAGATTCTCAACTATTGGTATCGTCGTCTGCGCTCGCGGAAGATTTTTACAAGCAAGTTTTCCGTCCGGACGCATCGACCCAAGAAGTGGTCATGGTCGGTCGTGGTGCGGTTATCTTGCTGTCTGCGATTGCGCTTGGCTTAGCCATGGACCCTGATAGCTCTGTTCTGGGTCTGGTGTCTTATGCTTGGGCTGGCTTTGGTGCCGCATTTGGTCCTGCCTTGTTGCTCAGCCTGTTCTGGCGTGAAATGAACCGCAATGGTGCGCTGGCTGCGATTCTTGTGGGCGGGATTACCGTGGTGGTTTGGAAACAAATACCTGGCGGTATCTTCGATTTGTATGAAATCGTCCCTGGCTTCTTGTTTGCGGGCTTGAGTGCCATTATCGTAAGTAAGTTGACGGGCGGGCCAACTGATTCTGTTACTAAACAATATGAATCATATGAAAAGAGCTTAAAGACTATGCCTTAAACGCAATGAGCGTATAAGCCCATTGGTTTATCCTGCATGTGAAACTTATCAGGGAGCGTTTAACGCTCCCTTTTTACATCATCATCACGCAGTATCATTGCTTTGGCGAACACAGTTACGTCCATCGCGTTTGGCCCGGTATAAGGCTTGATCGGCTTTCTTTAACCCATCGACATAGTCTGATGCCTGGTGGTTACTTGCCACGCCAATACTGACGGTAATACTAAGCGAGGGAGCAATATCGTTTAGATCTAACGCCGCAATTCGGCGTCTTAAGCCGTCAAAATAGCGATAACCGTCTGCAGGCGTTCCCGCTAATAAAAGCGTAAATTCTTCACCGCCCCAACGAGCGATATGACGCAAATGTGTCTGCTCGCGAAGAAGTAAGCTACCGACTCGCTGAATAATTTGATCCCCCACCAGGTGAGAATAGTGATCATTAATGCGTTTAAAATGATCAATGTCTAAGATCGCGACTTGCAAATCTGTCCCGGATTGGCGCGATTCTTCGAATACCTGATGCCAATATTCATCAAAGGCTCGTCGATTGGCCAGTCCAGTGAGGGCGTCTTCTTTAGACATTCGTTCGAAGTCATCGGCTTGGGCTTGTAAGGCCTGGGTTTTCTCTTCGACTAACGCTTCGAGTTGGATAGCTTTTTTCTTCATGTGTCGAATACGCCACATAAACGCGGCGTAGGCCGCAAGCACAGTCAGCAAAAAGCCTAGCGCTCGCACATCAGCGCGTTGCCACAGTGATGGCATAACGCTGAAGTGATAACTGAGCACATCATCACTCCAGTCGCTATAAGGATAGCGAGCACTTACTTTAAAGGTGTAATCACCTGGTGGTAGGTTCGTATATTCGGCAATATGGTTTTCATGGCGGTATGCCCAATCAGATTCGAACCCTTCTAACTGCGTTCGATATTGGATTTGCTCCGGCATGGTATACCCGAGGGCGGCATAGGAAAACAAGATACGGTTGGTCCTCGCTGGTACCTTTCCCGTCGTTTCAGGGTTAATCTCTTTGCTATCGAACCGCACGCTTTGCATGACAATGGGTAAAGGGTGACTCAGTAGTTGGGATAACCGAGTCGGATTAACGCTAGTAACGCCTTTGGCAGTGGCAAAAATAATGTCTCCACGTGATGTTTTGGTTGCCGCAGGGTTTGAGCCACCGTTAGCTTGGCTGTTCAGCATGCCGTCACTTTGATCGTAATGTTCAAAGTCGATACGCGAGCGTGTTTTATCTGCAACTTGATGGGCGTGATCATAATTGATACGCCAGATACCTCGGTTACTGGATAGCCAAAAGCTTTGATCATCACCTTTCACAATTTGAAAGAACTTATCAATTGGTAGGCCCTGCGGTCTGCCGACTAAAGCTTGGTGGCCGTCAGCTTGTCGATAGCGCACAATACCGCGATCGGTGGCCATCCAAACGTACCCCGGCTCGTGGAAAAAGCCAAAAACATATTGAGCCTGCTCTTGTGCAGAAAAATCGAGCGTAGTGATTGTCTTTTCTAACAGATAGCTGGCACCGCGTCCGGTGCCAATCCATAGCTTATCGGTGTCATCAAATGCCAGCGACATAATGTAGCTGCCAGGTAACGCACTGTTTTGGCTATGATAGAGAGCCTGTTTTTGATAAGGCACTGATGCTGCGGTTGGTGATTTGCTTTGGTGTTGATCAAACTCGACTAAGCCACGTGGTGTTCCCACCCATAAGACGCCATTACGTTCGACAACTGCTCGTATTTCGCTATCTGGCAATTGGTCATTGATGGTGTTGGCCGCCGTGAGTGAGCCTTGGTGCCAGTAGTAGAGCCCTTTTTGATAAGTCCCTACCCATAGTCCGCCTTGCTGTCGATGCGCAAGACTAAGGACTGAAATATTATCGGCGAGTACGCGTGCGTTGCCCGCTATCGTATTAATCTGACTCAATCCTTCGCTGGAACCCGCCCAAACAGTATCGCCGTCACCTCCCAGTACGGTGCGCACGTAGTTACCTGCGAGTCCATTGTCTTTGGTTAAGGTGACAAAAGGGGCGTAACGAAGCCGCATTGCTCCGCCGTTAGTGCCTATCCAGATACTGCCCTCATTATCCTCAAACCATGAAAGAATACGATTATTCGGGAGTCCTCGATGACCATCCAGGAAGTCGAGATGATTGTCACGCAGGTGTGCGATCCCACGGTTGAGTGTGCCAAACCAATAGGTCCCGCGGCTGTCTTGTTCGACCATGGTGATCGCTTGGTTGAGCAATGCGCTTGCCAGTGGCGTCCAACGTTCGTTTTTATAGCGCCATGCACCGCTTTCAGATCCCACTAACAATGCGCCATCTTGACTGCTGGAAACATAAAATGCTTTGGTAAAAAGGTTATGAAACGAAAGATGAGCGGCGCCGGCGTGTTTGGAAAGCTGGTAAACACCGTCCTCAGTGGCGGCATAAACATGGCCTTGATCGGTTTGTGCTAAGTGGTAACTACTGGTCGTCTTAATAAAATGCTGAGGGTCGGGGCTTGGCTGCCTCAGCTGTTTGGACGTGTAATAGAGCACGCCCATCCCCTCTATGGCAAGCCACAATCCTCCAGACTGGTCATGCAGCGCATCGTTAATTAAGCTTGGTGCCACCGGTAAGTTCTGCCAAGAAAAGCCGCTGCGCATCACTAGGCTGCCGCGAGCGCCCCCTGCGTATAATTGGTTATCAGGTCCAGTGGCGAGTGCACGGGTACCGGAGTCTTGCATGTGCGTGTTCGGGCCGCGATCAAACAGGACAAATTCGAGTCCGTTGTAGCGTGCGACGCCTTCCCACGTTGCAAACCACAAGTAGCCATCAGAGGTTTGCTCAATGGCATTGATGCTGTTATGCGGCAATCCGTTGGCCGTTGTCCATGTTTCAATAAAATAGTCAGAAAGCGGGTTATCATCCGCATAGCCTAACGGTGTAAAACCAAGCCAGTAAAAAAGTACAGTGCATACAAGACGTTGGGCTAGTCGTGTGGGGAAAAGTTTTTGTACGTTCCTTGGATGCATCTTTTGTTCTTTGCTCCGATTGCAAGTAGACTGGCGATTCTATCTTAATCACTGATTGATTCTTGGACATTGTGGTCAGGTTTTAACAGCAAGTTGAGAGAGATCACACCAAAAATATGAACATCAAGCAGATGTGACCTTTGATGATGCAGTTTATGGCGATTCGCCAGCAATTATTAACACAAATCGATCGCGGGCTACTGGCTCCGGGGAAAAAGTTACCGGGGGAGCGACAACTCGCGGAGACGTTTTCGACTACGCGCGTGACCTTGCGCGAAGCGCTTGCTGTATTAGAAGCAGAGGGGCGCTTGTATCGGCGAGATCGTCGAGGTTGGTTTGTCGCACCCACGCCGTGTCCTTATGATCCGACTCAGTTAAGCGATTGGCAGGAGTATTTTGGACCGTATGGTGGCCAGTTTGTTTGGCATGCTCAAACCAAGAAGATGGCTGATGCTGCGATCAGCGATCACATGTTACTTCCTCCTTTCGGTCAAGTGTATGAAGGCGAGGGGCGTGTATGTATCGAGCAATTACCGGTGGGGTGGATACGGACGTTTCTGCACCCTGATTTCTTCCCCGCTGTGTGGGAGACTGGTGACAAGGCGAGGCTAGATCATACGATACGCACTAACCGGGCGCTTGCAATGGCTGAGGTCAGTTGGTCAAGTGCTTGGGAGGCGCTCGCCTCGTCGCAAAGTGGTGGCTTAGAGGTCGCGCCAGGCACACCGGCATTGATGTTGACACGCTATTGGCGGATACCGCAAGCAGACACGTGGCAAACCGTGCGTATTGATCAAGAATGGTGGCGGCAACATGCAGTCGTGTTGTGTGGACGATCCACCAACCAGAAGAGCGGATCAGCACAACAGGTCGATTAGGTCTTCAATACTGAATGCGCGCGTCACTAAAGGATGATCAGTCGTCCGCACATTGGGGTTAGCGTTAAAATGGACAGTACGCATGTGTGCGTTAATCCCTGCTTGGATCCCTTTGTTGGTATCGTCGATAAAGATGCATTGCTCTGTGGGGCAGGCCATATTCATTGCGGCATAGTGAAGGAGATCAGGGGCAGGCTTCCAGCTGTTGGTGTCAAAAGCACTGAACAAGCGATGTTGGAAATAAGGCAGCAGCTTGGTGAGTGCTAATGCGTGTTCCATTTTTTCAACAGGGCCATTGGAGGCGACACAGGTATCAATACCTTGCTGATTAAGCGTCTTGATTAGCGTTTCTATGCCTTTAATTGGTTGCAGCTCCGCTTCAAAGTACTGATGGCATAAATCACGAAAACGCGGCTCGAGCTGGTCGATAGGGATATGTGCGCCGCTTCGCTCACAAGTGCTTTGCAGTACATCTGAGAGCTTTCCACCTTCGAAGTGATCAAGAGATTCTTGTAAGCTAATCACGACGCCAAATGTCGCGAAAGTTTCCACCAAGGCTTTATGCGATAGTTTCTCTGAGTCAACCAGCGTGCCGTCGCAATCGAATATGACGCAGCCAACTGGGGCCTCAAATCTGTTGTAAGACATAGTCACTCCCTTGTTCCTCTCCTTGTATCCTTAGATGCGCACGGTCAATCAACAAGTCGATGACATCGGAAATGCCAACTGTGTCTTACATTCTTGCCTGTTTCGTTATCAAAGTTAGTCAGGGATCGACTTTTGCCATACCCAATATTGGCGATGGATGATCACCGCTGACACTTCAATTAAAGGTAGGCACTTCAATCAAACGCAGGTCATCATTTAATTTTGATCATCGTTTATCCAAGGGAACAGTGTTTGACGTTGAGAGGGTGTCAGCGCTTCAACGCAGGCAACGTTGCGCTCCGGGATAAGTGCGGGATCTTGACCATAATGCTCAAGCGCACGCGACATGCTTGCTTCTCGAATTAAATGGAAGCATGGATAAGGAGAGCGATTGGTAAGGTTTTCGTTATCTTCTGGGGCGCAGCCGTCAAAACAGTATTCAGGATGAAAACTCGCGACCTGGAACCGGCCACGCCAACCATAATGATCAATCAGCGCATCGGTGGCTTCAACCAGTGCAAGGTAGTGATCAAAGTCTGCTAGTGCATCGGGTACGACGACCACGGTTGTATCTGTGATGGTGGCGTCTGTCTGCGTCAGATGCACAAATTCGTGATAAATCGCTTCGAGGATGGCGTCATCTTCCGTTGCATAACAGATATCTAGCCGAATTTGTTGGTTGCGACGGGGCTTGGCGGCGAATGGACAGAGATTTAGTCCAATCACGACATCATCGAGCCATGCATCCATTTGTGTTTGTACCGTATTCATAAAAGATCGCTCATAGGAGTGGCGTATTAGCAGATAACGACTACGTCTTGGGTTATTAGTGTTTTTGTGGCTGAGATTGGTAGGCTTTGGTTCCCCATAGCGGAACCGTCGAAAGACTATGTTTAAAGCTGCCTGACGTTTCTTTGGTCGAGTACGACAAATACATAAGCGTTTGATTTTTAGCATCGAAAATACGACGAATTTTCATTGACTTAAAAAATATACTTTTCGACTTTCTAAATACTATTTCGCCGGATGTACTTTTATCGATATTGGCAAGCATCTCGGGCGTAATCTCGCCAGTTTGTCGGCATGAAATCGCGCTGTCGCTTGGATCAGAAAAGCTCAAATCAGCCTCAACAGACGCAATATGGCATGTGACGCCACTGACCACAGGATCGACAAGGTGATTGAGTTTAATGTCTTTCATGGTGAACATGCCTAAGCTGACATCGCCCACTTCATCGTTTTCACAACCGACTAGTGTCGCCGTTAAAGCCAAAATCAATAGCGTTTTTCTCATCGTTATACCCCTTGTTAAGTTGTGGTCGAAGTGTACCACAGCCAATACTAGGTATGGGGTATCAATCAGCGTTTATCGCCGGCGTAGTAGATAAGGGGGGAGCTAATTGGCTATCAAAACGAGAAGCTGAGTGCCACATTTATGGCACATCAGTTATCACGAAATTGCGCGTCGCCATCTTTACCGGACAGAGACTCTGGCTCGAATGTCAACAACACGTGTGCGGCATCACAATAGCTACCGGTGTCAGCAAATGTTTTGCGTGCTGCGGCAATCTTGCGTTCGGCAATCCGACGGATATTTTGCGTGTTCGTTTGGTTGCTGAATGTCATTTGCTGGCTGATCATTGCTTGTCCAAACGTCGATTTGCAAATAGCCTCGTTCTTTCCTGTCACCAGCTGTTCGGCTTTTGGTTTATCCTCTGTATTGGCGTGAGCGAAGACACTCATAAGGAGAATAAAAACCGCAAATGTTCTCATCATGCTTTCGGCTTCCTATGCTATTTGTTTCAATCTTAGCATTAAGCAGCGACGTCGCCCACTGGCGACGTCAAAACAAGATAAGTATTTGGGGAAGAGGGTGATTAGACTGAGATATCACTTTCGATTGTCGTTGAGCTTGGCCGAGTTTTTGGTACGAAACTCAACTTCTTTGCCTCAACAAGATACCCGAGAGCCGAAAGCAAAATGAGTGAATAAGCGACTAACTCAGTACTTTCTTCAGCGATATTTTTCACATCTCGCACGTAGTTGGCACCCATCGCTTGTTCCCATAACTCGCCCATACCAAACAAACGCGAATACACGAGTAACAGCGCTAATGCGATCATTAAAACCGTGCTGTGTCTTGAATGGATTGCGTGCGCAAGGCTAGTGAGGGTTTCACGCCAGTGTTTCAATGCGGGCCAAATGGCGAGCCCCGTTACAATTAATGCCGGCACTTTCCAAAAACCATGCATCACCATATCAAGTGTGGCATCCAGCTCTCGGATCATTAATACCAAAAAAAAGGCACTCATTAGCCCAGCTGCGTGGTGAAGGGATTGACTGAACTTAGCGACACGACGAAACGCAAATACCGTCGCGGCGAGTAGCCCCAGTTGGGAAAGCTCAATCAATGATGATTCGGAAGCAACGTTGTGCGACGCGACACTGTAATGAACAATGCCTGCAATACCTGCGAAGTAAAGGGCGATTGCAAAAAATTGTCCGGCGCCTTTAAGCACCGTACGTGCAGCACATGAAGATCGTGGTAATGTCATATTATCCTCAATTCGATAAAACGATCTGCCCGTCCGTAGCAGGTGTCACCACCCTATGTGTGACCCTTGTCCCAAAAATGTCATTTGGATCGAGAGTACGGTGGGCTTCATTAAACTGCAATAATTTATGTGATCAATGTCACTATATGTTCAGGAGTGCGTCAGGATTGTGAGCATTTATTCGTTAGGTGCCTGGTTAGATCGACGCGTTGTCAATAWATTTACACTGTAAATAGTAGTACGACGACGAGATAAGACAATTTCTCTGGGAAAGATTAATAGATAGCTATGACTATGAAATTAAACATTTTAATTGTTTTTTGTTAGGCAAGAGCAGACAATAGCGTCTGATACTTTAGATAGAGGTATGCTCATGTCCACTCTCTCTGCTAGCTGCTTATGTGGTGGTTTAAAACACACCCCTAATAAGTCATTAAAACAGTTTGAACATGGGCCGGATTAATTCGGTCGTGTTATGCAGTTACTGATCCGCCCTCTTATCCTGGCTGATACGGACTTGTTGTCCCATTTTGAGCAACAAAACCGTGCTTATTTTGAAACCTATATTGAATCGCGTGGTGAGGCGTTTTATTGCCGAGCAGGCGTTTATGATCACATCTGCGAATTACTTGCCTTACATCAGAAAGGACAACACGTACCTATGTTGATTACGGATGCCGAGGGGCAACTTTTGGGGCGCGTTAATATCAGTCAAATTGATGCGGTATCTGCATCAGGTTCGTTAGGGTATCGCATTGCAGAGCAACATACCGGGAAGGGGGTTGCCTCTAGAGCGGTAAAGTATGCGTTAGAGATCGCGCGCGAGCACGGACTTGTGACACTCAACGCCATGGCGTCTACGACCAACATTGCATCACAAACGGTGTTAGAGCGGAATGGGTTTAACCTATGCGATAAAAAATTCAACGTGGCACACGTGGCTGGCGAAGTGATTGACTGTCTTTGTTACCGGAACACATTATCCAGTGTTTGAGTGATGAGCAAGCGACCTTGAGGTGATGGGTTAATCTCCATTATGCACTCGGTTGCTCATTTGGTGCCAATAAAACAGGCTAACGACTAGCGTTGGGACCAAGTTCAATGCCATCATTACGTGGAGTGAATTTACACAATTGGTGGTATTTGAAGAGCCGCCTGATGACCAAGAAGGAAACATAATGGCTGATTTGAACGGACTAAGTTTGTACCACAAAGAGCACTGCCCATTTTGCCATAAAGTGCGTGCAGTCATGACAGAGCTTAAGTTAGATATTCCGCTGGTGGATATGAACGCTAACGCCGAAGAATGGCAACGCCTACAGACCGAAGGCGGCAAAGGGATGGTGCCTTGTCTGCGTATTGACCAAGGCGGCGAAACCCAGTGGATGTATGAATCGGACGACATTATTGAATACTTGCGTGACAACTTCGCGTAATTGAACCAGATACTGGTTACGAGGGTCGCAGTTATCGATGCGACCCTCTTTTTAAGTATTATTATCTGTATGCCTGCCTCTCCGCCTTCTTCAACGCCCTGTGCACTGTGTCAGCACTCAAGGCCGCTGACCTTCCATCACTTGATCCCCAAAACTTGTCATAACAACAAATGGTTCACCAAGCGCTTTTCCCGACCCTACATGCGCGAACACGGTATTTGGGTATGCCGGCCTTGCCACGCCTTTATTCATCGCCAATTCAGTGAAAAACACCTGGGTCGCGCATTACACAGCCTCGACCTTTTACTCGCTGAGCCTGTGATCCAAGACTACATCCACTGGGCACGCAAACAGCGATCGTAACGAAGTAATGAGTGTGCGACGACCCACCAATAATGCAAAGTGGGTTCAAAAAAACGGCGCTGAAAATGACAACACAAACACCAACTCGTTAGCCTGCTGGCTGAGCAACTTTTTGCTTGGCTTGGCAAGAAGTTGCTTGGCACGTGCAAAAAATTGGTCAGCCACACACTAAGATGCTGATTTATAATGGTAAAAAACTTGGCATGCATTTCGCTTGATAAGAGAGCGAACAGGCACACCGCCACGGTGGCGATGTGTCTTCCATGACATACAAAGGAGCGATTATGCCAACGCCATGTTATATCTCGATTGAAGGCGAAACTCAGGGTTTGATTACTGCCGGTGCCTGCACCGCGGATTCTATCGGTGATTCTTTTGTCGAAGGCCACGAAGACGAAATGCTGGTGCAGCAGTTTGACCACAATGTGACCGTGCCGACGGACCCACAATCTGGTCAGCCCTCCGGCCAACGTGTGCACAAGCCTTTCCAATTCACCGTCGCACTCAACAAAGCGGTGCCATTGCTTTATAACGCACTGGCGTCGGGTGAGAAGATGTCAACGGTCGAGCTGAAGTGGTACCGCACCTCGATTGAAGGGAAACAAGAAAACTTCTTTACCACCAAGCTGGAAAGTGCCTCGATTGTGGACATTCACTGCGAGATGCCCCATTGCCAAGACCCGGCGAAGTCAGACTTCACCCAAAACCTGACCGTGTCGATGTCTTACCGCAAAGTGACGTGGGACCACGTCAACGCAGGCACCTCAGGCTCGGACGACTGGCGCAAGCCAATCGAAGCCTAATATTTCATGGCGACATGAAGACGCAAACAGCCTGCCTTTACGGGCGGGCTGTGGTGCGTTGAGCCAGACGGCAGGGTCTGGCTCAACGTATCAGGGTAAACAAGCAGGGCGAAGGATACACAGATGGCGACATTGCAAATAGCGTTAACCGTGGCGGGGCTCGACCCGCAACCGTTCGTGGTGGTGGACTACCAAGGGGACGAGTGCCTCTCTCACCAAGCTGGCCTAAATGGCAACCCGGTGTATGGGTTCCAGTATGAGGTGGCCTTGGCGAGCCGCCATACCGACATCACGCCAGAGCAAGTGGTCGACAAGCCCGTGCAGCTGACGCTGTGGCGCAACGGTGAGTTGGTCAAACGGGTACAGGGCATCGCCAGTGCCTTTAGCCAAGGTGACATTGGTCATCACTTTACCCGCTACCGCTTAACCTTGGTGCCCGCCCTGTATCGTCTGTCGCTTCGCCAAAACAGTCGTACCTTCCAGCACCAAACCGTGCCGACTATTCTAGAAACCCTGCTCACAGAAATGGGCGTCACGGAGGTGAGCTTCTCGCTCACTCGCGACTATGCCGAGCGCGAGTACTGTGTGCAGTACCGTGAAAGTGACTTGGCGTTCTTCCACCGCTTAGCGGCAGAAGAAGGCTTGGTGTATCACCATGAGCACGACGCCACCACCCATACCCTGGTGGTGACCGATGCGCCTGACAGCTTGCCCCAGCTTGAGCGCCCTGTGCCCTATAACGCCTTAAGCGGCGGACGCACCGACACGCCTTATATCTATGGACTGACACGCCACACTGCGGCGCAGCCTAGCCACACGGCATTAAAAGACTACAGCTTCAAAAAACCGCGCTACAGCTTCCAACAAGCGGCGCAAGCCGATGGCATTGATTACCAGCGCACCGACAGCTACGAGCACTTTGACTTTCCGGGCCGCTTTAAAGACGACGCCACTGGTCAGGCGTTTAACCAAACCCGCTTAGAGTACTTACGCCGTGAGGCCGAGCATGCCAACGGCCAAAGCAATGAGCCGGCATTACGGGCCGGCTATCGCTTTACCATCAGCGACCATCTGGATGAGGGCGTCAACCAAGCGTGGCAAGTGGTGCGGGTGCATCACCAAGGCAGCCAACCACAAGCGATGGAAGAAGAGGGCGGCCAAGGCGCCACCACCTACAACAACCAGTTTATGCTTATTCCTGCCACCATCCCGTGGCGTGCAACCCCCACACCCAAACCTCAAGTGGATGGCCCCATGATAGGCACCGTGGTGGGACCGGATGGCGAAGAAATCTTTTGTGATGAACACGGGCGAGTGAAAGTCCACTTCCCGTGGGACCGTTATTCCAACGGTGATGACAAAAGCAGCTGCTGGATACGGGTGGCGCAAGGCTGGGCAGGCAGCCAATACGGCATGATGGCGATTCCCCGCATTGGCCATGAAGTGATTGTGTCTTTCTTGCACGGTGACCCGGACCAACCGATTATCACCGGGCGCACCTATCATGCGACCAATGTGCCGCCTTATACTTTACCGGCACACAAAACCAAGACGGTTTGGCGCAGTGAAAGCCACCAAGGCGAGGGCTACAACGAGCTCACGTTCGAAGACCAATCGGGCAGTGAGCAAGTGTATTTACACGCACAAAAAGATTGGCACACCGAGGTAGAAAACGACCGTGTGACCGAGGTAGGTCATGACAACCACCATCAGGTACACAACGACCAATTTCATCGTGTGATGGGCAATGCGCATCATACCGTGGAGGGAGAGAGTCGCCAGTACACCCAACAAGACCAAACCCTGATTGTCGATGGCTCGCTGCATGTCAAAGCCGGCCAAGTGTGGGTGAATGACGCCAGTAACGAAATTCATATCAAAGCCGGTCAAAAAGCGGTGATTGAGGCAGGGAGTAGCATCACCGTCAAAGCCGGCGGCAGCTTTGTCAGCATTGATGGCGGTGGTGTCCACCTTGTGGGCCCCGCGATTAACCTCAACTCAGGCGGCAGCCCCGGTGCAGGCAGTGGCTATGCCGGTAAAGTCGCTGCTCTCCCGTTTGGGGTGGAGTCGCCAGAGAGTCCTGATCCTTTACCCCTGCAGCTTTCGCCAGCGACCTTAAAAGTGGCATCGGTGTCAAACCTTCCTGTGCTGAAATTGTGTCAACGACAATTCGATGGTTCATGCCCTCGTCAAGATTGTCCGTGTTTGCAGGAGGAGGGATAAGAGTATGGCAACGCATTATTGGCTTCTCGTTGATGCAGTCAGGATCAGTGATGCCGCGCAACTGATTCAAGAACRCTTTAGTGTCGTGCAAATACTGCCCTTATATGCAGGCACTCCCTTTGATTATCTGCTTGAGCAAAGCCCTTATTTAGTGAATATGGGATCGGATATCGCTAACGTCGAGACATGGCGCACACTGCCTTATTTTGATACCAGCTCGGTAATATTTGCAGTGGATGACAACATCTGTGCAGATGATTTTATTACGCACTTACAAGCGATGTTGAAGATAGAAGTTGCTGGTCAAGTTTTATGTTTGCGCTTTCAAAGCCAACGATTTTGGGATGCCGTTTTAACACAAGCCAATACAGACGATATCTCGCAGTGCTTAGGGCCTAGCAAAGGGGTGTTTTGGTTTAACTCAGACGATGTGCCTGTGTGCCTATACAAGCCAAATCCATTTACGCCCGTGGAGGGCGAACAACAAGATTCCGTTTTTAAGCAGTGGGTGTGACATGAAAGAATACAAAATAACGAAAGGTGACTGCTTAAGTCTGATTGCTGAAAAGTTTGACGTCTCCGAAGAGGAGCTTCTCAAGCTGAACAGTACGCAAATCAAAGATCCCGACTTTATCTATGCTGGAGATACGCTAAAGATAGAGCTGCCGGAACCTGCCAATACGGAGGCCTCTCGCGAATCGTTTAAAAAGGCACCAGAAGCGCCTGCCACGGAACAAGAGTGTCAAATCGCTGATTTTGTCGACATCCTATATGTGCCAGCGCATCCTAAGACGGGCGAAAAATGCTGGTACGCAGTGACACAAGAGGCCAAGGACCTTATCGAAGAAGAAAAAGTCCTAATGCAGGACGCCGTTGTTGAAGGCGACTACAGCACCACATTGGCAAATATCAATCAGCTTGGCATTATGTCTAAGTTTGCCACACGCCCTCATGAAGCGTTCATGGATGACGAAGACAAAGAACTCTATACCACCATTCTGCCACTACGTTTAGTGGTACAAACAAAAGCCTACTATAAATCTGCAGATCCTCAGGGGTTTCTCACCCAGGCACTTGAGGAGCTTGACTTAGCGTTTGATGATATTGTTCAGCAAGAGACTCGACGAGAAAATGCTGAAAGAAATGCACTGTACTATGGCGGTAAGTTTCAAGCTCTTGCACCTCAAGACAGAAGTGGCAACGCAAATTTTGATAAATTGATCGAAGAGCGTGTCCGTACTTTTATATTGAATGCCATTGACGAACGCATTACCGAGCTGGAAGAGAAAGCGGAAAGAAATGCTGGTGACATTAATTCAGATGATGGGACTAAGTTTGTATTTAGCGAAGACCACCAATACTTCACATCACGAAGAGAAGAGCGTATTAAAAGAGCGTGTAACCTTATTTACGACTATATCGATGGTCTGGATCTGGCTAAAAGGCCACACCAAGCGGCGATACGTGAGCTTAACGAGCTAGCGAAAGATGGTTTTCTTCCCGGTTTCAAGCTACTCAACCAAGAAGGTATTGTGTTTAAAGAGCAATGCTTGACGTTGGAGCAACTTGAGGGAGATGTCGGTGTTGCGGCGGGGCCCCAAGTATTACGCAATCTGGGTGACGACTGGCGGACATCACCAGAACCAATTTCAATCGAGCAGACTGAGCTGATCGATAGCTTATACCAAGAGGTAACAGGTAGCACTGAAATAAATGACAGCCTAAACATTGCAAGCCTTGTTAATGATGTCAATAAAGCCGCGTGGTCGTATTACCCAGCGAAGGCACTGATACATCTTATCGATATGACGATAACCGAACATCAAAATGCCTTGAATCAAATACTGGGTCAGAGCCAAGGCACGCCGCTTGATAAGCTTTTTAATAAACTATTAACAATAAAGTCGGTAGCACAGAAAAGAATAGAGCATTTAAAAAGCTTGGCTAAACAAGCGGCTCAAAAAGGCCCTAACCAGCTTCGATTCTTTTTTTCCGATGCTGAAAGGAAAGAGCTGGCACCTGATCTCATATTAGTGTGGGATAGAAAAGATCACCAGCCCAATAAAAAAGGTGTAAGCACCTTTGTCAACGATGCGGGACTCAGCGATATTCAGCCAGTTGAGTGCAGTTTTTTATCCACAGGGCAAGTTTTTTACCTGCGTGGACCAGAGTGGTATATGCCCTACGACAAGTCAGATCCATTCTATACCAAAGCAGCTTGCCATGTTGATTTCATCACTGATCGTATTACGTTTGCATCGCCTCAGACGGGCGGCGGGAATATCGTTGGTGTAAATAGTGTCACTGATGTATTAAAAGAGTTAAGAAAAACAAGTGTGCAAGTGAGCATAGCCCCCTTAAAAACGCAATCTCAATTCGACACTGTGTTTTGGCAAGATAGTTACCACGCTCAAGAAGGCAATATCGAAGGTTTAAACGAGCCTGCTTATGCGGAAGATGCCGGAGCACAATTTCTTCGTTTTACAGCAAAGGGAGAATCAGCACTTAACCTTCCGCTATCAGGCTATTCAGATCTCATCAAAGATCCTCGCCAAGTCGGGGCGAGTGGCAATATTTCGGCTAAGTTGGCGCTTTTGCAAGGACAAATGAGTATTTGTCTGTGGTTACCAGAGGGTGAGCAAAACAATACCTTGGGTGAAAATGCATCAGCGTCATCAGCTAGGGGTTATGCGGTGACGCTTTTCTATACCGATGATAAAGGTGAAGAGTTCAGCTACGATGTTGGCGCGTTAATGGCACGTATAACCGGTTCAGTCTATGGATTAGTTGGTGCGACGTGTCAGTTAGGGAGTAGTATTACTGTCGGCCCTAGTGACATAGATAATGGGCTAGGGGTACGTGGTAGTACCGTTTCTCTTTTCGACCCTAACGTCCATCGAGTTGAGAATATGACTGGTGCAACGCAGCATGACCTAGTGAATAGCCAGGTTGCAGCGGAGGCAGGTGTAGCGGTAGATGCTTTTGTCGGAGTAGAAGTAGGCGGCGCCTTGGGGGCGGACGTTTTCTGGGTACCACCTAATGCTCGGGTTCCTAAAACCTTAGGGACGATTAAGGGTGAATTTTCGGCAGCGTACGGCGCAGGCTTTCACAGTGAATTCCATATAGCTTTTCAGGCTGGCGTCCTAGTGATCATCGCATCTGCGCGCTTAGTAGTTGGAGGTGGGTGTAAGGGCACCTTGGGCATCGAATTAAATGCGATCAATAGTGATGACTTTATCGACTGTCTACTTGGTGTGCTTAAGCAAAGTAACTTCCGCCGCTTATCTGTGTTTGGTGATGTAGATGAAAACGGAATAAATGATGATTTTAATACCCTTAATGACATCGTGACGATAGCTATTGGTTTGGGTCTATCCTTTTCTAAGGTATTACTCATGCCACCGAACCTATGGGCATCGTACAAAAAGAATGTCATAAGCCAAGAATATGCTCCGTTCTTATCGAGAAGCCTAACAGGAGATAATGCCCCTAATGCGAGAAAATGGATTATAAAACTACCTCCCGAGACACTCGCTAACTTGATTGCAGCATTACTAAAGACTCAGACTGAGGCAACTTCTGAGGGTAGTGCGCAGTTTGTTAATCGTCGACAGGCTCAAGCTATTTTGAATATTATGGAGTGGCTAAGCAAAGACAAAGCTAACCAAGAAGACGACGAATCATCTGCCAGCCAGCGGCAATGGAAAGAAACATTGATCATAATGGCCGATCTCCAGGCGGGAGCAGATAAGCCCCAACAGTGGGAGGGGTTTAGAAAAAGCTGGTATCAGATAGCAAGGTTTATTCATAAATCTATGATCTTTGGAGCGGGAACTCGCTCATCAAGCGATACATATAGGAAATTTGATGAGGCCTCGWAAATACTTTGTGACAGAATGGTTTTAACCGTTTACACAAAAACAGTTGATACAAGACGACTCGGACCTGTCACTCATACAGAGTATCGTGCCTATGCGCGTTCAGTGGTGGCTAATGCTAGTAGCCGAGGTGTAGAAATTGAGCTAACTAGCTATAAAAATGATGGAGATAACAACCATATCGTATTAGTACCCGAAAAAAATGAAAAAATAATTGATTGGAGCCTTAAAGATGTTGGTTTATAAAAAGATTATAAAGATAGCTTTTTTGCTATTTGTAGTGGTAGGTATCAGTGCCTGTAAGGAAAAAGAAAAGGCGATAAGCCCTGAAGATGACATTCCTTTATTCAAAGACTTCATTGAGGAGAAAATTGATAAAGTAGCCGATGATCCTTATATATCGAGTACAGTAAAGCCTGATGATGAGATGTATGACTTGATGCTAATGCTGCAGCGTGGTGATTGGAGTCAAACAACTTGGAATGAGATGGACTCTTTGATGAAAAAGGGCGTAGAGAATGCCAAAATAATCTATGCACGTACAAAAATAGATGAGATTTATAAACGAAGTGAAGCCACTGCGATACTGACTGAATTGATGAGAAAAGGGAACCCTTATGCGACTTACTGGTTATCTAGTAAAAGTAACTTATGCCTTTCTTATCTTTCATCAGAACATTTTGGCAACAAAGTAGCAAAAGAACTTGGCTTAGATACTTCTTATGAAAATAAATACTGTACCGAGGAAATTTACCAAAAAGCAGTCGAGGGATTTAAAAAACTCGCAGCGGAAGGCGACCTTCGCGCTCAGTACTTTTTGCTAAAAGAAAAAGGCCTTGATGAATCAGTAGAAAAGCGTGAAGAGTATATTAAAGAAGTTATTCGATTTGCAGAGGCTCATTACTACAAGCCATTAATGGATTACACATCTACACTTATGGAACCAAGTCATAGAGGTCGTAAATTTCGATCTAAAGAGCTAGAGAAGTTAGGAGTGAAACTCTTCAATATTGCTAGTAATAACTATTATATTCCTGCAATGGCAGAATCAACCGTGTATGAAGAAGATAACAATCAGCTTTTTGAACGAATGAAGAGGTCAGGAGATCGGTATTACTTTTTGGCTACTGCTCTAGATAAAAGTAATGAGTTGAGCGGAGAAGAAAAATACTGTCATGCACTATTGTATGAAAAAACATTCAAGAGTAAACGATATTTTGGATTTGACGATGAGTGGCCAGAAAAAGACGACTATGATGAAAGTATCTGTAATATAGAAAAAGAAATCGCTGAGATGAAGCCAATGATTTATATCGATTACTTCACTAGGATCGATAACTGGGGGCGAGGCTGATTTTCTGTTCGGCTGATCCTGGATTTTTACGAACTTAAAGATTTCTTCCCCGTCTTGATTTGACATCCTAAATATCCCGTTCAGTGAGTGATACAACACTCGCTGGGCGGTAGCGTTGCTTAGCTTTAAAACGTTATGGTATCTGTCAGCCTAGACACAACTATCTGTTGGACACAGCCCTATGATGCGTCATAACCGTCATTCCGCAGCCAATTAATGAATTTAAATAGTGTGATCCAGCGATCATTTACAGCTTTTAGTGTCACAGATGTCTTGACCGTGATCCCTCGCTTTGATCTATTACTGCTATTTAACGGTCGCTTACTATGCCTACTCCTCAACCTGTCATCAAACGCCTCGATCATCTAGGGCTAATCGCTGCTTTCTGTCGTG
>NZ_MUFJ01000025.1:0-53265 GCF_001996245.1 Salinivibrio sp. MA607
ATGTATTAAATATAAGATTAGCTTAACCGCTAACGGGCGATTTCGCTATCCGTTGACGCTAACCTAACCAAGAAATCGACCAGATAGCTTAATCCATGTCAATTTCATGTCATCTTTCTCTCATTTTTGACCTTCCACTCACTCGCCTCAAGGGCTTTTATTTTGATGCGGAAAATAAAAATGTTGCTGTGTTTTACTAAAGCTTAATATAAAAATCAAACAAAAAAGGCCCAATTTGGGCCTTTGTTGTGGGAAGAAACCAGTTGAAGATTGCTAACCTGCTGTTACTGCTCTGTTTCCAGCTCAGTGAACATGCCAGCAAATAGTGGCGAACTGAGATAACGCTCGGCGGCACTTGGTAAAATTGTGACAATCGTCTTATTCGCAAACTCGGGGAGCTCGGCAATTTTGTTCGCGGCGACAACGGCTGCGCCTGATGAGATCCCACCTAGGATACCTTCTTCTTCCATCAAGCGGCGTGCCATGGCAATCGCTTCATCTGAGCTCACAGAAACGACCTGATCAACTAACTTAATATCCAAGTTTTTTGGGACAAAGCCGGCGCCGATGCCCTGAATTTTATGAGGGGCCGGTTGTACGTCTTGGCCAGCAATAGTTTGAGCAATCACGGGTGACTCCGCAGGCTCCACCGCGACGGTGGTAATGGCTTTCCCTTGCGTGTTTTTGATATAGCGGCTCACACCGGTCAGTGTCCCCCCGGTGCCGACACCGGCAACAAACACATCGATTTCACCGTCAGTATCTTCCCAGATCTCAGGGCCTGTGGTCTTTTCGTGAATTTCTGGGTTGGCTGGGTTGTCGAACTGCTGGAGCATAAGATATTTACCAGGCGCTTGCGCCATGATTTCCTCTGCTTTCGCAATTGCGCCTTTCATCCCTTTAGGCGCTTCGGTGAGCACCAATGTCGCGCCCATCGCTTTAAGTAGCTTACGACGCTCAAGGCTCATCGACTCTGGCATGGTAAGCGTCAATTTATACCCGCGTGCTGCGGCAACATAAGCCAGCGCAACCCCGGTATTACCACTCGTAGGTTCAATCAGCTCAATGCCTGGTTTCAGGGTGCCTTTTTTTTCCGCATCCCAGATCATGTTGGCACCGATGCGGCACTTCACACTAAAGCTTGGGTTACGTGCTTCTACTTTTGCTAACACATTCGGCTTAGCAACACGGTTTAGGCGTACCAGTGGGGTATGGCCAATTGTTTGCGTATTGTCTTCGTAAATCTTGCCCATTGTATCGTTCCTTCATGACACCGATTTAAATTACTGCTCCAAGCATATCGCTAATGCCTGTTTTTGAAAGGATCGGTTGGTTATATCTTATTGTGAGTGTGAAAGCGTAAGGGGCGCTAATTACGCCCCAACTGCTCTTTATGGCGATCGACCCACATGGCGGTTGCACCACATACTGCGGCAGGCATGACGATGAGATTCAGTAAAGGTGTCATAGTAAACAACATGACGACTGCGCCAAAGCTCAACGAGGTGCCTCGCTGTTGTTTGAGAGTATCGCGCATGGTTGGGAAAGCGACCTTATGGTTATCGAACGGGTAGTCGCAATACTGAATGGCCATCATCCAAGCGCTAAATAAAAACCAAAGCACAGGGCCTAAGGTTTGGCCAATGGCGGGGATCCAAAGCAATAACAATAATCCGAGTGCTTTGGGTATGTAATAGGTTAGCTTTTGCCACTCGCGCTTCATAACACGCGGTACATCCTTGATAAGTCCCGTGATCCCATCGTCGGGCGCGGGGGCACCGGTGAGTTTCGCTTCCAGATGCTCAGACAATAAGCCGTTGAATGGCGCCGCAATCCAGTTAGCGAGAGTACTGAATGCGTAGGAGAACACCACTAAAATCGCAATCACGACCAAAGGCCAAATCACAAACGAGAGCCAGGATAACCACTCAGGTAGCATAGCCATCCAGTGATCGAGCCATTCACTAAATTGTGAGAGTAAATAGATAAACGCCCCGCCAAGTAGCAGCACATTTACGAGGATCGGAATGATCACAAAGCGGCGTAATCCGGGTGTCATCATTAATGAAAACCCCTGAAAAAGGTAGCCCGCGCCGCTTTGAGGACGAGGGCGTGTCGCGTTGTTCATTGTTTCTCCTTGATGGTTTACGGTATCGACTGACGGTTTGCGGTTATAGTATGGGGGAGCCATGGCGATGACAATGACCCCATAATGGGAAAGTTTACGGATTTGTGTGTCTCGATTCGTTAAATTCTTCCCAACTTTTGATACAGTTAACTAAGTTGACCATGAACGCATTGCGTCAGCCATCGGGCCCCGCTTATGATTCCACTAACGTTTGCAAAGCTGTCGGCGTTGTGACATAAGCTAATCAAAACGCTGAACATAGATAGATTTGAGAATCAATGATGCAGGAATTGCGCCTTGTACTGATTGTTTTGGGAGCATTAGCAATTGCAGCTTTGCTGTTGCATGGTCTCTGGACAAACAAGAAAGAAAAGACGACCAAGTTCGGCGAAAAGCCGTTGGGAAAACTGGAAGACGATAACGACGCGCAAAAGTTTGACCAAGACGGTATTGGTGCGGTGAGAGTGGTCAGTAATACTAAGCATGGCAATGAAAAGCCCGCGCGTCAGGAGCCTGCTGTCAGCTTCGGCGACAAGCCTGATGTTGATCCTCTATTTGCCGGTGACACTCAGGTGGCGTCTGACTCAGAACAAACGCTTTACCCGTCAATGTCGGCAACCGATGATGATCCTAGCTTTGCCTCTGCGTCGGTTGCCTCCAATGATGGCGACGAGACAGGAGAGACAGAAGCTGCCAATATCGCCTCCGCGCAACCAGAAGCGGAAACAATGCATACCGACGGGGCGACTCAAGCTGAGGTTGATGAGCATGAAAGCCACGAGCGTGCGTCAGAAAAAACGGCAACCCAAGCCGATGAGCCCGACGATACCGAAGTATTAGTCTTACACGTGCATGCCAATAATAATGCGGTATTTAGTGGTTTGGACTTAATTCCGACCCTTGAGCAATATGGACTGCGCTTTGGTGACATGGGGATTTATCATCGTCATTCAGACTTATCTGGCAGTGGTAAGGTTCTATTCAGCGTCGCGAATATGGTCAAGCCCGGCACCTTTGATGTGAGTCACTCAGAGAGCTTTGAAACGCCTGGGATCAGCTTTTTTATGACGCTACCTTGCTACGGTGAGCCAGAGCAAAACTTTAAATTGATGCTGCAAACGGCACAACAAATTGCGGATGAGTTGGGTGGATTGGTATTAGATGATGCCCGCTCAATGATGACACCATCACGCCTTGACGAATACCGTGAGCGAGTGAAAGCCTTCAACGCCTCGTAACGCGCTTAACACCGATTGATGATTGCTTAGACGGACAGCGGGACATGGCTCCCGCTGTTGGCGATTTATCGATATACTTGCCTGCAACTCTGCTGATACGACGAACCAAACCATGGCTTACAGTAAACAACAACTTGATGACATTAAGCATCAGCTCAACTATCACGCCTACCGTTATTACGTTGAAGACAGTCCTGAGCTGCCCGATGCCGAATACGATCGTTTGATGCAAACGTTGCTGGCCATTGAAGCTGAGCATCCTGAATGGGTGACGTCAGATTCGCCTAGCCAGCGTGTAGGCGGCGCGCCACTGAGCGCTTTTGAAACCGTTACCCATGAGCTGGCGATGTTGTCGCTTGGTAACGCGTTCAGTGATGATGATCTCGTCGATTTTGAGCGCCGAGTCAAAGACAGACTCGGTAACACTGAACCCGTCACCTATACCTGTGAACCAAAGCTTGATGGCTTGGCTGTCAGCCTGATTTATGAAAACGGTGTATTGGTGCAGGCCGCGACGCGAGGCGATGGGACCACGGGCGAGAATATTACGCACAATGTAAAAACGATTCGCAATGTCCCATTGACCTTGCAAGCAGGGGATTGGCCTGAGCGTTTAGAAGTGCGTGGCGAAGTGTTTATGCCGAAAGCAGGCTTTGAAGCGCTTAATGAGGCAGCGTTAAAGCGTGGCGATAAAACCTTCGCTAACCCACGGAACGCTGCGGCGGGTAGCCTGCGTCAACTTGACTCGAAAGTCGCCGCCAATCGACCGCTGAGCTTTTATGCCTATGCGGTGGGCGTGATGTCGACACCGTTCGGAGAAGGGCAGAGCGAGCGCTTAAATAGGCTTAAAAAATGGGGGCTTGCCCTGAGCCCAGAAGTAAAACAAGTGTCGGGACTTGAGGGCGTTAAAGCCTACTACCAAGATATTTTGGCCCGCCGTGATGATCTGCCCTATGAAATTGATGGGGTGGTGATCAAAGTGGACAAGATAGCCAGCCAAGAAACGCTCGGATTTGTTGCACGGGCACCACGCTGGGCGATTGCCTATAAATTTCCGGCACAAGAAGAAATCACCCGCCTCAACGATGTTGAATTTCAAGTTGGCCGCACGGGCGCTATCACCCCAGTGGCGAAGCTTGAACCTGTTTTTGTCGGGGGCGTGACGGTGAGCAACGCGACCTTACATAACGGTGATGAAATAGAACGTTTAGGCGTGCACATTGGCGATACTGTGGTCATTCGCCGTGCGGGTGATGTGATCCCACAAGTGGTTGGCGTCGTGGAAAGCCGGCGTCCGGTGCAGGCGAAACCGATTGTGTTTCCCGACGCCTGTCCGGTCTGTGAGTCGGTCGTGACCCGCATTGAGGGTGAAGCGGTCGCACGCTGCACCGGCGGGCTTATTTGTCTGGCTCAGCGTAAAGAAGCGATCAAACACTTTGCCTCACGCAAGGCAATGGATATTGACGGCCTAGGCGATAAAATTGTCGAGCAGTTAATTGAAAAAGAGCTGATTGAAACGCCTGCCGATCTCTTCACTTTAACCCCAGGGCGTGTGACTCAACTAGATCGAATGGGGCCGAAATCGGCGCAAAATTTGGTTGATGCATTAGACAAAGCCAAAGCGACGACGTTATCACGCTTTATCTATGCGCTTGGGATCCGAGAAGTCGGTGAAGCCACCGCGCAAAATCTTGCCCTGCATTTTAAAACCTTAGACGCTCTGCGTGCAGCGAATGAAGAAGCACTGATTGCGGTGCCTGATGTGGGCGCCATTGTCGCGGGCCATATTGTTCGCTTTTTTGCTGAGCCACATAACCAAGCGGTTTTAGATGCGCTGCTCAACACCGGCATTCACTGGCCAGCGGTGAGTGCGCCATCAGACGAACAGGCACAACCGCTGGCGGGGAAAACCATTGTGCTGACCGGTACGCTATCGCAAATGTCACGCACCGATGCCAAAACGGCGTTACAGGCACTGGGCGCGAAAGTGACCGGCAGTGTCTCGGCAAAAACCGATATGTTGATCGCCGGTGAAGCGGCTGGCTCTAAACTGACGAAAGCACAAGATCTTGGCGTAACAGTCCTCGACGAAGACGCGATGATCGCCTTAATCAACCAGTAGTTTACATGGCCATGTGCAGCCTCTGCACATGGCCTGATTGTGGAATTTACCTGGACTGGTAAACTAACCGTTACTCATCATTCTCAGCACTGGGATAGGGATCCTAATGACTATCAAAACCCGCTTTGCCCCCAGCCCAACCGGCTTTTTGCACGTGGGCGGTGCACGTACCGCACTGTATTCTTGGTTAGCAGCACGCAGCCAAGGCGGTCAATTTGTCTTGCGAATTGAAGATACTGATATCGAACGTTCAACCCAAGAAGCGGTTGATGCTATTTTAACCGGCATGGAATGGTTAGGTCTTGATTGGGATGAAGGGCCGTACTACCAAACCAAGCGCTTTGATCGTTATAACGAATTAGTCGATCAGTTGCTGGCCGAAGACAAAGCCTACAAGTGTTATGCGCCCAAAGATCTTTTGGACACCATTCGTGAAGAGCAAAAAGCGAATGGCTTAAAGGCACGTTACGATGCTAATCACGCCAAAGTGGTTGAAGCAAACAGCCAAGCCAAGGCGGATGACCCGCATGTGATCCGTTTCCGCAACCCGAAAGAGGGTAAGGTTGTTTTTGACGATAAAATTCGTGGCCGTATTGAGATTGCCAACAGCGAGCTTGACGATCTGATTATTCGTCGAACGGATGGCAGCCCAACTTACAACTTCTGCGTCGTCGTGGATGATTGGGACATGGGGATCACCCAAGTTGTCCGCGGCGAAGATCACATTAACAACACGCCGCGCCAGATTAATATCTACGAGGCACTGGGCGCGCCCGTTCCTGAGTTTGCTCATTGCTCGATGATTCTAGGCGACGATGGCGCCAAATTGTCTAAACGCCACGGTGCGGTCAGCGTCATGCAGTACCGTGATCAAGGCTTCTTGCCGCAAGCGTTGCGTAACTACCTTGTGCGTCTTGGTTGGTCGCACGGTGACCAAGAGATATTTTCAATGGAAGAAATGATTGAATTTTTCTCATTGGGAGCGATCAGCAAGTCGGCGTCAGCGTTCAATACGGAGAAACTGCATTGGTTGAACAACCATTACATTAAGCATGGTGATCCGGACGAGGTCGCTAAGCACTTGCAGTGGCATCTTGATCAACAACAGATTGACGCTAGCCAAGGCCCTGCCTTGACAGACGTTATTGGATTGGTTGGCGAGCGCTGCAACACCCTGGTGGAATTAGCCGCACAAAGCCGTTACTTCTACCAAGACTTTGATGAAATAGACGCGACCGCCGCGAAAAAACATCTGCGTCCCGTCGCTTTAGAGCCGTTGCAAGTGGCAAAAGGCAAGATTGAAGCGCTGGATGATTGGACGGTTGATGCCCTGAAAGCGGTGATTGCCGATACGTGTGCAGAGCTAGACGTTGGTATGGGTAAAGTCGGCATGCCATTGCGTGTTGCAGTCACGGGTGGCGGTCAATCCCCATCTGTTGATGCGGTGATGCACCTGATTGGTAAAGATCGGGTAGTTGCCCGCATCGACCAAGCGATCAAGCTGGTTGAAGCGCGCGCAGCACAAAGCTAAATCCGGTTATCTTGAAGACTAGGTACGTTAGTCTGATGACAAAAGATAAGGGCGCTGAATGTCAGCGCCCTTTTTAATGGATGAAGGTTGGGGGATTAGTGCTTTTCTTCTTCCATTTGCGCACTGTCAACAATATGGTTTTCGCCCATTTGGCGCGGGAGTACTAAGTTGAGCACAATCGCTACCACACCACATAGGCTAATACCTTGCAGGCTAAAATCGCCAATGCCAAACGCCATGCCGCCGATACCAAATACCAAGGTGACGCCAACAATGGCAAGGTTACGCGAATCATGTAGGTCGACTTGATTACGAATTAACGTATTGAGCCCGACGGTCGCAATAGAGCCAAACAGCAAGATCATAATCCCGCCCATCACTGGTAAAGGAATGGTAAGCAGCATTGCCCCGAGCTTACCCACAAAGGCGAGTACGATGGCAGTGACCGCCGCATAGGTCATGATTTTGGGGTTAAACGCTTTGGTCAGCATTACCGCGCCCGTCACTTCACTATACGTGGTATTGGGTGGCGCGCCGAACAGTGAAGCGGCAATGGTTGCGGCACCATCACCGGCCATCGTACGGTGTAGGCCTGGCTTTTTCAGGTAGTCTTTACGGGTGACATTAGAAATGGCCAGCATATCGCCTACGTGCTCAACGGCAGGCGCGATGGCGACAGGGATCATAAATAAGATGGCATTGATGTTAAACTCTGGGAGGGTAAAAGCAGGCATCATCAACCAGCTCGCATTCGCAACTTGAGTAAAGTCAACAATACCAACGACGAGGCTGGCAACATAGCCCACCACAATCCCTGCCATAATCGGGACTAATTTGAAAAAGCCTTTCGCAAACACACTCACTGCAATGGTCGTGAGCAATGACAGCAAAGAGATCCAGATAGCCATGTCCCCCGCAATTAACTGCTCACTCCCATCGCCGGTTTTACCGAGTGCCATATTCACGGCGGTGGGAGCCAACCCAAGGCCGATAACCATAATCACAGGGCCAACTACAACCGGTGGCAGGAGCTTGTGAATAATATCCACGCCTTTAATCCGAATGATGGCGCCCATCAATAAATAGATCACACCGGCTGCCATGAGGCCACCCATGGTGGCGGGAATACCAAAATTGTTGACGCCGTACAAAATGGGAGCAATAAAAGCGAAGGAAGAGGCAAGGAAGATAGGGACGGAGCGGCGGGTGATGACTTGGAATATCAGGGTACCGATCCCGGCCCCAAAGAGTGCGACGTTCGGGTCGAGCCCGGTTAACAGTGGCACTAACACCAAGGCACCAAATGCGACGAACAGCATTTGTGCCCCTTGTAAAACTTGCAACATAATCTCACCTCCAAAAAAAATCGCGCAATGCTAGCACAAAGCGTTTATGTGATTCCCATCATGTTTTTAAATGTGAGATCGGTAGCAAATAAATGATGTAACGGATTTCATTTTAATCCATATGCAAACATAGTCAGCCTCATGATCGCTTGCTCGCCTTGATGGCATCGAATCAATGGTGTTTGCTGGTGGTGCGACCCCCTTTGTCCTCTCTTTTTTACAATTGAGGATTGCTGAACCTAGCGCTATCCGCTTATGATCGCTGGACGCCCATTTATCCATGTGGAAAAACTATGAATCGATTTTTGTTGGCCCTTATTGCCTGTGTTTGGTTGCCAAGTGCGATGGCAAGCCCCCTTTATCATGCCAGTATCCCGCTGGATAATGGCGCGCAAACCTCACAACAAGCGGCAAAAAAACAAGCGCTGATCGCGGTACTGACTAAAGTTTCGGGACAACGCGAGGTATCGGATAATCCTGCGGTCGAGCAAGCGCAGCAAGACGTCGATGGTTTCATCTCTCAGCTCGGATATGGAGAAAGCAAGGATCAATCTGATGGTGCCGCACAGCGAACACTCGAAGTCGGCTTTGATAGTCAAAAAATTCGCGCCGTGCTGCGCCAGGCAGGGTTGCCCTTATGGGGGAGTCCTCGCCCAGCGGTATTAGTGTGGCTCGTCGATGACCGTGATGGCGACCGGCAAATTATTTGGGAGCAAAGTGGGCGTCCTGTGATTGACCAACTACGTGATGCAGCGGCCATACGCGGCCTGCCGGTGTTAATTCCGGTGGGTGACTTTGATGATTTGATGGCGATCTCTAGCAGTGATCTGTGGGGCGGCTTTATTGATCCTGTTGAGCAAGCCAGTCAGCGCTACCAGCCCGATGGCATTGTGATCGGAAAGTTGACTGAGCAAGGGATCCGTTGGCAATTCTTCCCCGATACCAGTGACATGCAATCAGATCAAACTCGCGGGCAAGCCAATAATGCCCAAGCCATGATTGATACTATTGCTGATTACTATGCCGAGCAAACTGGTGTGGTACTCGATAACGATGATGAGCGTGCATCGCTTCAAATTGCCATTGCAGGCATGGATAACGGCGATGACTATGTCGATCTTGAGCACACATTAGCGGGGTTAAATGCGCTACAACAGGTGCACTTAGCAGAATTAAACGATGATACCCTGATTTTCGATGTACGTTTAGCGGCCTCTCAACAAGCACTAATCAACGAGCTCACCGCCAATCGACATATTCGCTTGATGACGCCTCAAGAGCGTGAGGCACGTACGATGGCACCCGCTGAAGAGCAAGATAGCACAATGTCAGAGGACAAGAGTGAGACTGCTGTATCCGACACTGATAGTGACAAGCAGACAACCGAGTTATTGTTTGCTACCCCAGCACTGACGGATAGCCGCGATGCCGATTCAACCGACAATCAACGCCTGTGGTTTGTGTGGACGTCTTAATCTGACCTGAAAAGCAATAGTCAAATATAAAGGCTAGCGACGACCGCTAGTCTTTTTGTGGATAAATAGTACGACACCAAGCAATCAGGCTCACCAGGCCACTGATAACAATCCACACCCAAAGCGGTCCGTTTCCCCATTGACGATAGGGTGTCAGCCCCTGTGTTTGAGTAATTTGTGTGGTTAAAACTTGCGTCTCAAATTGTGGCAATGAGGCGTCAATCTGGCCGCGTTCATCGACTAAAGCCGTCACCCCGTTATTGGTGGCTCGGATCACGGGTAAGCCGAACTCGAGCGCGCGCATACGCGCAATTTCTAGATGTTGCCAAGGCCCAATAGAGCGCCCAAACCAGGCGTCATTCGAGAGGGTAATAATGGCGTCGCTACTGGCGGTGAGGTTTTCACGGATTTGCGCGGGAAACGCAATTTCATAACACAGGGCGGTAATGTATTCCCAGCCGTTCGCAGGCAAAGCCGGTTGAATCGCTTCGCCTGGGGAAAATGACGACATGGGCAGATTAAAAATCGGCGCCAAAGGACGAAGCAGTGATTCAAACGGCACAAACTCGCCAAAGGGGAGTAAGTGATGTTTGCTGTACTGGGCGGGTGCTGGATACTGATAGCGCGGCGTTTTTGCACCGAGCGCGAGCACATTATTAAAATAGGTGCCATCCTCACGCTGATCGAGCGCCCCCGTGATCACCGTGGTTTGATTGTGCTTGCCCGCTTGGTCCAGCTGCGAAAAAAAGCGGGGGAGATCTCGCTCTAATGCGGGAATGGCGGCTTCTGGCCAAATCACCACGTCACTGTCCCAATGTTGACGGGTTAAATCCAGATACTTCATCAAGGTTGGCCAGCGTTGGTCGGCGCGCCACTTGAGTGCTTGAGGGACGTTGCCTTGGATCAGTGAGACCGTTTGCTGCTGATCGGTTTTGGTTGTCCACTTGACCGACCCGAGCCCTTCACTGACGGCAAAAAACCCTATGATAGCGATCATACCGAAGAGGCGAGCACGCCCCTGCCATTGTCCCCAATGGGGGGTCACCAAGGCGGCTAAGCCCGCAAGCGACACCAAGACGAGCGTGATCCCTTGTACACCCAGTACCGGGGCGATACCCGCAAACGGGCTGTCTATTTGGCTATAACCTGGCCATAACCAGGGAAAACCGGTAAATACCCAGCCTCTTAGCCAATCAACCACTAACCACAAGGCAGGTGCCAGCATCGTCCATTTTATGCCCGCTTGCTTGATGGGTGATTTATGTATCAGCCAGCCGAATAGCGCGGGGTAAAGCGATAAATAGACGATAAGCAGTGCCATCAAAAACAGGCCTGCGATCACAGGCATCCCGCCAAAATGGTCAATACTGACATACACCCAGCTTACCCCAGTTGTAAACTGGCCGAGCCCCCAGCTAAAACCTATCCAAGCCGCGCGTTTGGGCGAGGAAGCAACTTGCAGAAGAAGCAACAAGCCCCAGAGTGCGACCAACATAAAGGGCCAATAGGAAAAAGGGGAAAAGGCGAGGGTGGCGAGCGCACCAAAAAGGGCAGCCAATAATGGCTGCCCCAATGGGCGTAAACGGTTAGGCGTTTTCACTGTTCGATTCGCTACTGTCTGGAATGGTGACTTGTAGCTGAATGATACGACGACTATCAGCGGCCGTCACTTTAAAATGGTAGTCACCAATGTCGACTTCTTCACCACGATCAGGAAGATGACCAAAACTGGTCATAACCAACCCACCGATAGTGTCTACCACGTCATCTTGGAACTGGGCGCCAAAATGCTCGTTAAAGTCTTCTAAGGTGGTCAGTGCTTTCATCGAGAAGGTATGGCGACTGAGTTGGCGAATCTCTTGCTCTTCCTCATCGTCATACTCGTCTTCGATCTCGCCTACAATTTCTTCGAGAATATCTTCAATGGTGACAACACCCGATACCCCGCCGAATTCATCGATGACGATCGCCATGTGGTAGCGTTCTTCTTGGAACTCTTTAAGTAGACGGTCAACCCGCTTACTCTCTGGTACCACCACAACAGGGCGTAAGACCTTTTCGATGTCGAAATCTTCAGCATCGGGGCGCAGATAGCGCAACAAATCTTTCGCAAGCAAGATGCCTTCAACATGGTCTTTGTCATCACTGATCACAGGATAACGTGAGTGTTGGGCATCAATAATAATATTAATGATCGCTTCCAATGACTGCGATCGTTCAACGATTACCATCTGCGAACGGGGTATCATGATATCTCTCACACGCATGTCAGAGATTTGCATCACACCTTCCAGCATATCCCGGGTGTCCTGATCGATCAGGGCGTTTTGCTCTGAGTCGCGAAATACGTCCACCAGTTCTTGTCTGTCTTTTGGATCAGCTTGGAAAAACTGACCCAGCCGTTCGAAGAAGGTCTTCCTACTCGGACCGTCTGCGTTTTGCGAATTATCGTCGTTCATTCAATTTCATTCAGTTAGTTAACGCTCAATGAAGTCATTAGCATAAGGGTCACTGACCCCCATGGTTGCCAGGATCTTTCTTTCCAAGGCTTCCATTTGCTCGGCTTCATCATCCTCAATATGGTCGTAGCCCAATAAGTGTAAGCTACCATGGACGACCATGTGTGCCCAGTGATCCATCAGCGTTTTGCCTTGCTGCTGTGCCTCTTGCTCAACAACTTGGCGACATACCACCAGATCACCGAGTAAATCTATGTCTACCCCAGGAGGTGCTTCAAAGGGGAAAGATAACACATTCGTCGGTTTATCTTTGCCACGATAGTCGCGATTTAAGCTCTGGCTCTCACCTTCATCCACAATCCGGATCGTCACTTCCGCTTGAGGCTTGGCTTCGCGTATTGCATGTTCAAACCAAGCTTGAAGCTGGTCATCACTGGGCAGTCCCTGTTCGTCATCACAGGCGACCTGGACATCGACGTAATAGCTCATGATGGGTCCTGTGGTGGGATAGAGGTTGGTTGCACCGCGACTTGCTGTGCTTCACGCGCTTCTCGGCGACGTGCTTCAGCCTCTTTGCGTGCCTTCGCATCTTCTGCTTCCCACTTATCATAGGCCTGAACAATACGGGTAACCACTTGGTGGCGCACCACATCGTCGGCTTGGAAGAAGTGAAAGCTAATTTCATTCACGTCAGACAGCACTTCAATCGCATGGCGTAGCCCTGAGCGGGCATTGCGCGGTAAATCGACTTGGGTAACGTCACCGGTGATGACGGCCCGTGAATTAAAACCAATCCGAGTCAGGAACATTTTCATCTGCTCGACCGTGGTGTTTTGGCTTTCATCTAGGATGATAAAAGCATCATTCAAGGTTCGGCCACGCATATAAGCCAGCGGCGCTACCTCGATCACATTACGATCAATCAGTTTTTCGACCCGCTCAAAGCCAAGCATTTCAAACAAGGCATCGTACAAAGGGCGCAGATAAGGATCGACTTTTTGGCTGAGATCGCCGGGCAAAAAGCCCAGTTTTTCACCGGCCTCTACCGCAGGACGTGTCAGCAAAATACGGCGAATTTCTTGGCGTTCCAGCGCGTCTACCGCGGCTGCGACGGCGAGGTAGGTTTTACCTGTGCCCGCCGGACCAATGCCAAAAGTAATGTCATGATTGACCATATTGGCGATGTATTGCGCCTGATTTGGCGTGCGCGGTTTAATCACCCCTTTTTTGGTCTTGATGTTAATCTCTTTACCGTAAGGGATGCTCGATTCGGTGTTCTGTTCTAACACGCCAGACTCTTTGATCGCCAAATGAATAGCTTCGGGCTCAATGTCGGGCGAACTGCCACGCACGGGGGCCGTATCCACATACAGCCGCTTTAAGATGTCGACGGCGGCGTTGGCGGTGTGGGGTTTGCCCATCACCGTAAAGGCATTATGGCGGTGGCTAATTTCAACACCCAAGCGGCGCTCTAGTTGTTTGATATTATCGTCAAACGGGCCACATAAGTTGGCAAGACGGGTGTTGTCGGCAGGTTCTAATGTAAGGTCAAGAGAGATGATTTTAGACAAGATTATCCTCGCTTTCGGCGCCGGTCACCCGACGCCGTTGAATTGATGAACGCGTTATGGCGTGTATACACCAACACCAAGCTCGTTTTCGTTGCGCGTCTTCGCCATGATTTCGGTTGGCGAGACGGCGACACGCAAGTCCATATCTTTTTCGGTACGAACCAGCTCACCGCGGAGCGAGTTTGGCATCACTTCAGTAATTTTTACGTCAACAAATTGGCCAATCAAATCGACAGAGCCTTCAAAGTTGACCACTCGGTTATTCTCAGTACGGCCACGCAGCTCCATAAGATTCTTACGCGATGGCCCTTCGACTAAGATACGTTGTTCGGTTTCTAGCATCATACGTGAATAGCGCATCGCTTGGCTGTTCACTTGCTGCTGCAAACGGTACAGGCGTTCTTTTTTCACTTGCTCTGGTGTGTCGTCAGGCATATCTGCCGCTGGCGTCCCTGGGCGAGGTGAATACACAAAGCTGAAGCTCATATCAAAGTCGATATCGGTAATCAGCTTCATGGTCGCTTCAAAGTCTTGCTCGGTTTCTCCCGGGAAGCCGACGATAAAGTCTGAGCTGATGGTGATATCGGGACGTGCCTGACGCAACTTACGGATCTTGGATTTGTACTCAATCGCCGTGTGCGGGCGTTTCATCATGGTCAAGATTCGATCAGAGCCACTTTGTACCGGCAAGTGCAAAAAGCTCACCACTTCTGGCGTATCACGATACACCTCAATGATATCATCGGTAAACTCAACCGGATGACTGGTGGTGTAGCGAATGCGATCAATACCATCGATAGCGGCGACATAGCGCAGTAAGTCAGCAAAGGTACAGATGTCGCCATCATGGGTCTCACCGCGATAGGCATTCACATTCTGGCCTAGCAGGTTTACCTCACGCACACCTTGCTCGGCAAGCTGGGCAATTTCGAACAGCACATCGTCGAGCGGACGGCTCACTTCTTCGCCGCGCGTATACGGCACAACACAGAACGTACAGTATTTCGAGCAGCCTTCCATAATGGAGACAAACGCTGTCGCGCCATCGGCACGCGGTTCAGGCAGACTGTCAAACTTCTCAATTTCTGGGAAGGTAATGTCCATCACTGTGCCGCTATCGCCACGTGATTGTTTTATCATTTCAGGCAGGCGATGTAGCGTTTGGGGGCCAAAAATGACGTCCACATAAGGCGCACGCTCGCGGATGTGATCGCCTTCTTGGGTTGCCACACAACCACCAACGCCGATCACCAGCTCTGGATTCTTGTCTTTGAGTGTTTTCCAACGCCCCAGTTGGTGGAATACCTTTTCTTGTGCTTTTTCACGAATTGAACAGGTATTGAGGAGGAGAACATCTGCGTCTTCTGGTTGTTCGGTCAGCTCATAGCCACCGGCAGAATTTAGCAGATCTGCCATCTTGGATGAGTCATACTCATTCATTTGGCAACCCCAGGTTTTGATCAGCAGTTTCTTAGCCATGTAACTTCACGCTCATTATTAATCTTATGGTCGACATTACCCTTTCAAGCTGTATGGTTTTTAATCAGTCAATCAGCTTGGCAAGCCGCGTATTGTACTGCTTTCCTATATCGCTGACCAGATCACAGGTTGGGAGAAATGGTGTCAATCTGGATAAGTGATTGAGCCGACGCCGCAAAACGAGATCGGAAAAGCGAATTTGCCCCCACTTTGATCGGATTGATATCGAATTCTCGTTTACCTTCAGTAGAATGCTGGCATTAACGGGACAAAGAGACAGTCATGAATCAATTTGAAATTATTATTGTCGGCGGTGGCATGGTCGGTGCCGCTGCCGCATTAGGACTTGCCCGCCAAGGTCGGCAGGTGGCATTGATAGAACGCCAAGAACCGGATCCTTTCCATGCGTCACAACCGATGGATTTACGAGTGTCTGCGATATCTCATGCGTCTGTCAGTTTGCTTCAAGACTTAGGCGCATGGGCCGACATTGAAGCCATGCGAGTCTGTCCCTATCGACGATTAGAAACCTGGGAAGCAGAAGACAGCCGTGTGTGTTTCAGTGCCGACCAACTCGAATTACCACAGTTAGGATATATGGTCGAGAACCGCTTGATTCAACTCGGCTTGTGGCAACAGTTTGCTCGTTTTGACAATTTGCACCTTGTCTCACCGGCCTCGATCACGGGTATGGCGCAGGCGGGCGGTCTGCATCAACTCCAATTAGACAGTGGCGAAACACTAGAAGCGCCCTGGTTGATTGGTGCCGACGGTGCCCACTCGAAAGTGCGAGATTACGCGCAAATCGGTCTTACCAGCTGGGATTATCGTCAGCATTGCATGTTAATTCATGTCGAAACGGCCGCGCCCCAACAAGATATTACCTGGCAGCAATTCTTTCCCTCAGGGCCGCGGTCATTACTGCCATTGTGCGGCAACAATGCCTCATTAGTGTGGTATGACAGCCCGGCGCGAGTTCAACAGTTGTGTCAGCTCAATGCTGAGCAGCTTAAAGCCGAGATAGTGAGCCATTTCCCACCACAAGTGGGTGATGTCACCCCCATCAACTGGGGCGCGTTTCCGCTAACGCGTCGTCATGCCCAGCAATACCATCGTAACGGCGTAGTAGTCATGGGAGATGCCGCCCACACCATTAACCCGCTCGCGGGGCAAGGGGTGAACTTAGGCTTCAAAGACGTGAGCGCGTTGCTGGATGCCTGTGCCGATGCAGGCGCACAATGGCAAGCAGAGTCAACGTTAGCGGCGTACGAAAAAGCACGCCGTACGGATAACATGATGATGCAAACCGGGATGGATGTGTTTTATGCCGCGTTTAGTAACCGAATCATGCCTTTAAAACTGGCACGTAATGCGGTGTTTAAACTGGCTGAACACAGCGGCCCGGTGAAAAAACATGTATTGAAGTATGCGTTAGGGCTTTAGTCTTCGCGACAAGAACAAGGAGGTGACATGGCGAGCTACCAGAACATTATTTTTGATATTGGCAATGTGATCGTGCGTTGGTCACCAGAAGAGATTATCCGTCTAACCTTGGGGGACGCGGTGGATGCTCATGCATATGCCAATCAAATCTTCCCAAGTGACACTTGGCAAGCGCTGAATCGTGGCACGCTCACCGAGGCGCAAGCCAAGCAGCGTTTTGCCAATGACACGGCGCTTAGTCCCGAGCAGCTTGAGGCGCTGTTTTATTACATTAAACAGACTCAGATTTGTCTTTACGGCAGTGTCGAGTTACTTCACTCGGCCAAACAGGCCGGATATGGGGTTTATGCGTTAACCGATAATGTGCGCGAAATTGTTGCGTTCTTAAAACAGCGCTATGCGTTTTGGTCGCTGTTTGATGGTGCCATCGTGTCAGCCGAAGTAGGGTGTTTGAAACCTGAACCTGCTATTTATCAACGCTTGTTGGATGACTACCATCTTGACCCAGCTTCTTGCGTGTTTTTGGATGACAGGGTTGCGAACGTAGAAGGCGCGAAAGCGCTGGGCATGGCGGGCATACCCTTTACCGATGCACAGCAATGCCGCGCGGAACTAGCCAAAATGGGGATAGCGCTTTAACGGATTAAGTGAACACGAGCCCCTAAACGCAAAAAAGCCCACATGAAGTGGGCTTTTTTATATGGCTGGGGTACCAGGATTCGAACCTGGGAATGACGAGATCAAAACCCGTTGCCTTACCGCTTGGCGATACCCCAGTAGGTGTTACCTAACCCGGCCATTTAAACATCATGCCGAATTATAAAATTAATGGTGGCTACGACGGGATTCGAACCTGTGACCCCATCATTATGAGTGATGTGCTCTAACCAACTGAGCTACGTAGCCACTCTGTCAGGCATAGTGCCTTAAGACGCTGCGAATTATGCGGATCTGGGCGAAAGTCGTCAAGGTCTCGTTATTGTTTTTTTTGCGATTTTGCATTCATTGGCTGCAATAATCGCCATTTTGAACAATTTAACGGCAAAGCCTACCGAGTAGGTGGCGGAGAACGTTGAATGATGAGAATAAAAAAACCAGCCCGGAGGCTGGTCTAAATATCAATAGGATGGGGTCTCGACAACGCACCCTAAAGCATAACGTATGTGCGTATTAAACGTTGAAACGGAAGTGAATCACATCGCCATCTTTAACGATATATTCTTTCCCTTCCAAGCGCCATTTACCGGCATCTTTGGCGCCGTTTTCACCATTGTTAGCGATATAATCATCATAGCCAACCACTTCGGCACGAATAAAGCCTTTTTCAAAGTCGGTATGGATTTTACCCGCCGCCTGTGGCGCGGTCGAGCCAATCGGCACTGTCCAAGCACGTACTTCTTTCACGCCTGCGGTAAAATAGGTGTGCAGAGTGAGTAGCTCGTAACCGGCGCGAATCACGCGGTTTAGGCCAGGCTCTTCAAGGCCCATTTCATCCAAGAAAGCCGCCGCTTCTTCGGCATCTAGCTCGGCAATCTCGCCTTCGATTTCCGCACACACGGCCACCACGGTTGCGTCTTCTTGGGCGGCAATTTCACGCACTTTGTCGAGGTACGGGTTGTTTTCAAAACCATCATCATTGACGTTGGCAATGTACATGGTCGGCTTAAGCGTCAAAAAGTTAAGATATTGTACTGCTGCGGCTTCTTCTTTGCTCAGTTCGACCGAGCGCAACATCTTGCCTTCTTCTAGGACAGGGAGCAGTTTTTCAAGCACGGTTAGCTCAAATTTGGCATCTTTATCGCCACCTTTGGCTTTTTTGGCGTTGCGCTGCATCGCACGCTCACAGCTTTCAAGATCAGCCAGCGCAAGCTCGGTGTTAATCACGTCAATATCATCAGCCGGATCCACTTTACCTGCCACGTGAACGATATTGTCATTCTCAAAGCAACGTACCACATGACCAATCGCATCGGTTTCACGGATGTTCGCTAGGAACTTGTTCCCTAAACCTTCACCGCGCGATGCGCCGGCAACTAAGCCGGCGATGTCAACGAACTCCATCGTGGTGGGGAGCACTTTCTGTGGATTGACAATTTTCGCCAGCGCATCCAAGCGTAGATCAGGGACAGGGACCACGCCCGTATTGGGTTCAATCGTACAAAATGGAAAGTTAGCCGCATCAATGCCGGCCTTGGTCAGTGCATTAAACAGAGTGGATTTGCCTACGTTTGGTAGACCCACGATGCCACATTTAAAACCCATGAGATGGTAACCCTTTAATCAAAATTACTGTGCTTTGAAGGTATGTAGACGATTTTGCGCCTTGGCGAGATCATCTTTGAGCAGGATCTCGAGGCTGCGTACTGCCTCGTCAGTGGCCTGCTCTAGCAGGCTCTGCTCATTAGCGGGGGCTTTGGTAAGCACGTATCCCGCTACCTTATCCTTGTGACCCGGATGACCGATGCCTATCCGAAGCCGATAAAACGATTTGTCATTTGCAAGTTTGCTAATGGTATCACGCAGGCCATTATGGCCACCGTGTCCACCACCTTGCTTAAACTTGGCCACACCGGGTGGTAAGTCTAGCTCGTCATGCGCCACCATGATGGCGTCGACGGGAATATTGTAAAAGTTGGCCATGGCTTGCACCGCTTTACCCGACAAGTTCATGTACGTGGTCGGGATCAACACACGGAGATCGTGTCCATGTACATTGATACGGCCGGTTAAGCCGAAGAACTTTTTCTCTTCTTTTAGCGGCACGTTGTGAATACGTGCTAGCTCCTGAACGACCCAAGCACCGGCATTATGGCGCGTTTGGCTGTATTCAGGGCCTGGATTGGCCAATCCCACTAGTAAGCGGATTTGATTACTCACGACGTTTCTCGCTATCTATCTACTTATCGTAGCCGGTGAGCATCGAGCCCACGCAAAAAGGCGCCATATCCTACCATTGATATGGCTAAAGGATCGAGTCAGCCATTCAAAATGGGCAATAAAAAAACACCCTGCACAAGGGCAGGGTGTTTCTTGTCGGTCTATGACAATGCGTTAAGAATTAAACATTGCAGAGATCGACTCTTCATTACTGATACGGCGAATCGCTTCTGCCAGCATGCCCGACAGTGTTAATTGAGACACACGCCCGGTTGCTTGAATTTCGGCGCTCAATGGTGTGGAGTCAGTGACCACAATTTCATCAATGACGGACTCAGCGATATTCTTCGCTGCATCCCCCGAGAATACCGGATGCGTTGCATAGGCGAATACACGCTTAGCGCCACGGTTCTTCAGGGCTTCGGCGGCTTTACACAGGGTGCCACCGGTATCAATCATGTCATCAACAATGATGCAGTCACGGCCTTCAACGTCGCCAATCAAGTGCATGACTTGCGACACGTTAGCACGCGGACGGCGCTTATCAATGATGGCAATGTCAGTGTCATCCAATAGTTTGGCCGTCGCACGCGCTCGCACAACCCCGCCAATATCAGGAGAAACGACCACTGGGTCTTCTAAATTTTTCGCCAGCATGTCTTCAAGCAGCACAGGGGTACCGAAGATATTATCAACAGGGACGTCGAAAAAGCCTTGGATTTGTTCTGCGTGGAGGTCCACAGTGAGTACGCGGTCAACGCCAACGTTAGAAAGGAAATCTGCAATAACTTTTGCGGTGATAGGAACACGGGAGGAGCGTACGCGGCGGTCTTGACGGGCATAACCAAAGTAGGGGATAACTGCGGTTATGCGGCCAGCCGACGCACGTCGGAACGCATCTATCATCACGACCAATTCCATTAAGTTGTCATTGGTCGGTGCACAGGTAGATTGGATGACGAACACGTCACTACCGCGCACGTTCTCGTTAATCTGAACACACACTTCACCGTCAGAAAAACGGCCAACAGTGGCGTCACCCAGTGACATGTAAAGACGGTTTGCGATACGTTGGGCGAGAACGGGTGTCGCGTTACCAGCGAACAGCTTCATATCAGGCACGGTGGAAACCTCGGGTTGCATCCATTTAATAGTCACTGGCTCACAGTGTGTTGCTGTAGCGCATCGAGTAGGGGCGATCGGTTCAACCCTCGTGCAACAAACCCTGTCAGCCAGTTAGGCATAGTGTCGAGTGTGTTCTGGGCATCATGTGCGGTGTCAAACTCGGCAAACACGCACGCGCCTGTCCCAGTCATCCTAGACGGCGCATATTCTAGCAGCCACGAAACAGCCTTATCAACCTCGGGGAATTGTTTACGGGCTATCTTTTCGCAATCGTTTTCGTATTTTTGCTCCATAAGCTCAGAAACTGTGCGCTTTGGCGTACTTCTTTGCAAGTCTGGATGAGWAAAAATTGCAGCGGTGGAAATAGACACGTCAGGCTTAACCACCAAGTAATATTTCTCATCAGGGCATACAGACGTCAATTTTTCGCCAACGCCTTCCGCCAACGCCGCATGACCGTGAATGAAAATAGGCACGTCAGCCCCCAAGCCTAGGCCAATGTTTGCCAGTGTAGTCTGGCTCACCTGGGTTTGCCATAAATGATTCAACGCCACCAAGGTCGTGGCTGCATCTGATGAGCCTCCGCCCAGCCCGCCGCCCATGGGCAAATGTTTTTCCAGATGAATATCTGCGCCTTGTGAGCATCCGGTATGGTTTTGCAGCGCCTTGGCGGCTTTGATAATCAGATTGTCTTCCTCATCGACGCCGTCAATGGCGGGGCTAAGGTTGATCGTGCCGCTGTGATTGGGCGTAATAGCCAAGGTGTCGCCATGATCTAAAAACTGAAACAAGGTTTGCAGTTCGTGATAACCATTAGCTTGGCGTCCATTGATATAAAGAAATAAGTTAAGTTTCGCTGGCGCTGGCCAGTAGGTTGTGTCAGTCATTATCGAGTGTCCAAGTAGAAATCATCAGTTTGATCGTTTGCTGGTCGTTACTGAGCGTGATTCGAGTTGGAAGCGCAGGCTGGGTCTCGGCGCTGTAGTCTTGATAATCGATATCCCAACCTTGTGTGTCGTCGAGGGCGGCCAAGCGGTTATCGGGGCCGAGTGAGAAGCGGTCTTGTGCGCGTGGTAGGCCAATCAACCAAGGGGCAAGCGCATCAACGGGTAAATGGGCGTCGGTCAAATAGGCGATCAAACGGGCTGGATTAGGGTCTTGGTATTGCTTGCCCTGATCATCAACCAAGGTTGCGCCTTGCGCATTCATGGTTAGGGACAACAGGGTGGTTCCCAAAAAATTCGTTAGCCGCAGTGTCGATTCAGTCGGAGAATGGCGCCAGTAAAGGTTGGCAGAAAAGCGCGTATCTGGTGCGATAAAAGCCACCTTACCGCGTGCGGTATAACTGTCTATGGTCTCAAGCGATGCGCGATGCGTTTGCCATTCTGTGGTAGGAGCCGGCGCCGTTGCACAGCCAGAGAGCACCGCAAAGACGACCGTCAACATACTGATTCGTATACAAGAGAAACCAGCGCGTATACAAGGGAAGCCAGTGCGCATAAAAGAGAAACCAGCGCGTATACAAGAGAAAACAGTACGTATACAGGAGAACATGAAAGCGAGTATCCTTTTATAACGTCAACAGACAGTGATCAGCATTTGGCATTACTTTGCCATAAGCGCCGAGGTGAGAGAAGTCAGTTAGGCACTTAGCCGTGCGGGAGGAAAGAATGGGTATAGTTGTTGTTGGCCAGTCTGTCATCAATCTCGTGAGGCTTCACATTTCCGCACCACGAAAATACTGCGATACAATGTTCGCTTTAATTCACGGGGGGCATCAAGTAAAATCCCCCGCTCCAATCCTTACTGGTGCTGTCGGTAACAACGCTTCATGAGCCTGTTAGTTCTCGGAATCAATCACAAAACGGCCCCCGTCGAGCTGCGGGAAAAGGTCGCCTTTTCGCCGCAACAACTGGAGCAGGCGTTAGGGCAGCTTTCCGAGCATCCGCAGGTGCGCAGCTGTGTGATTGTCTCAACCTGCAATCGCACCGAAATCTACGCCGAGTTAAACCAACCTGGTGTCGGGGTCTTGGTTGAATGGCTCACACGCTTTCATCAACTCAGTGGCGAAAGTTTGATGGCAAGCATTTATTATCACGAGGAACAATCTGCGGTGAAGCATCTGATGCGTGTTGCCTGTGGGTTAGATTCTTTGGTGTTAGGTGAGCCGCAGATATTAGGTCAAGTTAAACAAGCGTACGCGAGTGCCAGTGATGCCGATATGATTTCCGGCTCGTTGGAAAAATTGTTCCACAAAACCTTTGCGGTGGCAAAACGGGTACGAACCGAGACCGAAATTGGTGGCAACGCGGTATCTGTTGCATTTGCGGCCTGTACGTTGGCCCGCCAGATTTTTGAATCCTTAGCGGACGTCACCACATTGTTGGTTGGCGCGGGAGAAACGATTGAACTGGTTGCGAGACATTTGCATGAGCATCAATGCAGCCAAATTATCTTTGCGAACCGTACGCAATCGCGCGCTCAATGTTTAGCTGAACAGTTTGATGCCAAAGTGATTGGCTTAGACGCGTTACCCGAGCAGCTTTGCCACGCCGATATCGTGATCAGTTCAACGGCGGCGCCCATGCCTTTGATTGAAAAAGCGATGGTTGAAAAAGCCTTGAAACAGCGACGCCACCAACCCATGCTGTTAATCGATATCGCGGTACCACGAGACATAGACGAGAAAGTGGGCAACTTATCGGATGCTTATTTGTACAGTGTGGATGACTTACAATCTATCGTAGAGCACAATCGAGAACAACGAAAGTTGGCCGCGATCCAAGCAGAAGCCATTGTCACTGAAGAAAGCGCCGACTTTATGCGCTGGTTACGTTCACGCGAAGCGGTAGATAGCATCAAGCAATACCGGACACAGTCCGAACACATTAAACAGGCGGAGCTGGCGCAGAGTATTCAAGCCCTTGCCAATGGGGCTGACGCAGAAAGCGTATTACGCCAGCTTAGTAACCGCCTGACCAATAAACTGATCCACCCTCCGACACAAGCGATGCAGCAGGCTGCCCAAAATGGTGAGCCCGATAAACTGGCCGTGATGCGTACGTGCTTGGGGCTGGACAGCGACAACTAACGAAGAGATTTATGAAAGCATCAATATTAGCGAAGCTAGAATCGCTGGCGGAGCGCTACGAGGAAGTACAACACCTGCTCGGAACGCCTGAAATCATTAGTGAGCAGAACAAATTTCGTGCGCTGTCGAAAGAGTACGCGCAGCTGGAAGAAGTGATCAAATGTTTTACGGCGTTTAAGCAAGCCAAAGAAGACCTCGCGGCAGCGCAAGAAATGGCCAACGAAGATGATCCTGACATGCGCGAGATGGCGCAAGAAGAAGTCGCGCAAGCCGAGCAAAGCATTGTTGCGTTGACCGATCAGCTGCAAATCTTATTGTTGCCGAAAGACCCGAACGATGACCGTAACTGCTTTTTGGAAATCCGTGCTGGAGCCGGTGGCGACGAAGCCGGGATTTTTGCGGGTGACTTGTTCCGCATGTATAGCCGTTATGCCGAGCAACGCGGTTGGAAGCTGGAAATGATCAGTGCCAGTGGAGGAGAGCACGGCGGCTTTAAAGAAGTCATTGCACGTGTGGCTGGCGAAGGCGCCTACGGTGTGCTGAAATTTGAATCCGGCGGTCACCGTGTACAACGCGTACCTGCCACCGAGTCGCAAGGTCGCGTCCATACGTCAGCGTGTACCGTGGCGATTTTGCCTGAAGTGCCAGAAACGGAAGCCCCTGAAATTAATCCGGCCGACTTGAAAGTTGACACCTTCCGAGCCTCAGGAGCGGGGGGGCAGCACGTCAACACCACGGACTCTGCGATTCGCATTACTCACTTGCCGACCGGCACTGTGGTGGAATGCCAAGATGAGCGTTCACAACATAAAAACCGCGCCAAAGCCATGTCAGTACTGGCAGCACGTTTGATTAAAGCGGAAGAAGAAAAACGCGCCGCTGAGGAAGCTTCAACCCGTCGTAACCTGCTTGGCTCGGGCGATCGTTCCGATCGGATTCGGACTTATAACTATCCGCAAGGTCGCGTCTCCGATCATCGCATTAACTTAACCTTGTATCGTTTAGACGATGTGATGCAAGGGGATCTCGATAGCTTGGTGGATCCTGTGATTCAAGAGCATCAAGCGGATCAATTAGCGGCCTTGTCTGAGCATCCATAATGACAGTCACGATAGGCGCGTTGCTGGCCGATAGCACCACTGAGCTCACCGCATTATCCGGTGGCTCGGCGGGCATTGATGTTAAAGCTTTGCTCTGCCATGTGTTAGCGCAACCTACCAGCTATCTCTACACCTGGCCCGAGCGCAAACTCACCGCGGCACAACTGGCGCAATTTCGTCAGCTGTTTGCCCGCCGACTGCAAGGAGAGCCGATTGCATACATTCTGGGCTACCGTGATTTTTGGACCCTGAGACTGAATGTATCGCCAGCGACGTTGATCCCGCGTCCAGAAACCGAACTCTTGGTAGAACAGGCGTTAGCGCTTCTGCCAGCGACCCCTTGTCGGGTGTTAGACTTAGGCACCGGCACGGGAGCGGTGGCATTAGCCATTGCCAGTGAGCGCCCCGATATCACCGTTGTGGGCGTTGATTTGATGCCAGAAGCAGTGATGTTGGCAAGCCGAAACGCGGATGCGCATCAAATTAACAACGTCCACTTTATTCAAAGTGACTGGTTTAAGGCGTTAAGCGATATGCATCGGTTTGATCTGATTGTCAGTAATCCGCCTTACATCGATGAGACGGATCCGCATCTGCAACAAGGGGATGTTCGTTTTGAGCCCATGAGTGCGCTGGTGGCTGAAGACAGCGGGTTGGCAGATATTCGTTATATTGGTCAATCCGCCCCCGATTACTTAGCCGCCTCTGGCTGGTTGATGGTCGAACACGGCTACAACCAGGGAGAAGCGGTGCGTCGTGTATGGAAAGAAGCGGGTTGGCACAATCTCCAAACCCAACAAGATTACGCTGGGCTCGATAGAATCACCTTGGCACAGCGACGTTAATTGAGACTGACAGGAAGCAGGAATCATTATGATCTACATGGCCCTCAAGCACACCCACTTACTGACCGTGGTATTAAGCCTCTCTTTATTCGTGATCCGTTTCGTCTGGGTGATGCGTGATAGCGAGATGATGAACAAAAAATGGGTCAAGGTCACACCGCACGTGGTCGACACCTTGTTATTGACCACCGGTGTCGCATTGATTTTTGTCACCGGTTTTATACCGTTTACAGAGTCTGGTGCGTGGTTAACCGAAAAGCTGACCTGTGTACTGGCCTACATTGCATTAGGCTTTGTTGCTTTACACTACAGCCGCGGCAAACTGTTCCGGACACTGGCGTTTTTTGGTGCATTAGGGTGGGCCTATGCCGCCGCTAACTTAGCACTGATTAAAGTTCCACACCTCATGGGATAAATATGATGCCATTAACCGATCAACAATTAGATTCGCTAACACTGGCAGAAGGGGCTATCAGCCTCAACCATGCCATTGATGCGTCGATCGACGCTCATCAAGTGAAGGCCTCTCTCGATCGTCTCGCGGATGAAGCGGAGCATCAGCTCGGCGCCGAGCCCGATATGGCGCTGCGTCTTGAGGGATTATGCCGTCTTTTTTATCACCAATGGCAGTTTAAAGGCGATATCGAGCAGTACTTTTCTTCCGATAATGTCTTTTTGGATAAAGTCTTAGCACGTAAAACCGGGATCCCCGCTTCACTGGGGGCGGTGTTTTTATACCTCTGTGAGCGCTTATCCTTACCCGTTCAACCCATCGCTTTTCCCAGTCAACTAGTGTTGAGAATTGATCAACTGGATAACGCTCCTGTGTTTATTAACCCCTTCAATGGCGAACGTGTGAGCCAACGTACTTTACGCGGCTGGTTAAAAGGGAGCCAAGGGCCGCTGGCGGAGCTTGAAGATTCACACTTATTGCCGAGCGACAATCCAACCATTATTGGTCGTTGGCTGACGGTGGCCAAAAGTGCTTTATTACGCGAAGAAAAGTACGCCCTGGCACTGCGTTGTAGTGAGCTTGCGTTGACCTTTAGCCCAGACGATCCTTACGAAATTCGAGATCGTGGCTATATTTTTCAGCAGTTGGATTGCGATCGCGTAGCGGCGACCGACTATGAATATTTTATTGAGCAGTGCCCGGACGATCCGGCCGCTGAGCTGTTAAAAATGCAAGTGAAAGCGCTTAACGAAGAGCAACCGACGTTACATTAATGCGTGTTAACGCATGATAAAGGATACCCCTATGACGCAAAAAACCGTCCATATTGGCGATACACCTGTTGCGAATGATCGCCCGTTCACCTTGTTTGCTGGCATGAATGTGCTGGAGTCACGTGATTTAGCGATGCAAATTTGTGAGCATTACGTCAAAGTGACTGACAAACTTGGCATTCCTTACGTCTTTAAAGCGTCGTTTGATAAGGCGAATCGCTCCTCGGTGCACTCTTACCGTGGCCCAGGGATGGAAGAAGGGTTAAAGATTTTTGAAGAGCTCAAGCGCACCTTTGGCGTCAAAGTGATCACCGATATTCATGAGCAATACCAAGCTGCGCCCGTGGCGGAAGTCGCCGACGTGATTCAGTTACCGGCGTTTTTGGCTCGCCAGACCGATTTGGTCGAAACCATGGCCAAAACTGATGCGGTGATTAACGTGAAAAAGCCTCAATTTATGAGCCCTGGGCAAGTGGGCAACATTGTTGATAAATTTGCTGAGTGCGGCAACGAGAAGGTGATTTTGTGTGAGCGTGGTAGCTGCCATGGTTACGATAACCTGGTCGTTGATATGCTGGGTTTTGATGTGATGAAAAAAGCCTCAAACGGTAGCCCAATTATTTTTGATGTGACCCACGCGCTCCAGTGTCGCGATCCGCAAGGCGCTGCATCCGGCGGCCGTCGTCAGCAAACCGTTGATTTAGCACGTGCAGGTTTAGGCACTAAAATTGCTGGCTTGTTTATCGAAGCGCACCCAGACCCAGATAATGCCCGTTGTGATGGCCCCTCAGCCCTGCCGCTGAATAAACTCGAGCCTTTCCTCGCGCAAATGAAAGCCCTGGATGATGTGATCAAAAGCTTTGCAGATATCGATATTCGCTAATCCGACCTATCGATACCCATAAAAAAGCTGCCCAACGTTGGCAGCTTTTTTTGTGCTCATTAGCAACAAACATGATTATGCAAAAGTAGGTGGCACTTAGTCAGAGAGCACAGTTAAAACCAGCCTTTGTGTCCATTCACATAGGTCGCGTCAAACTCTTTATCTGTTTTGATCAGATAAATGATGAATTCAACAAAAGCAATAGTCCCGATAATTATGCTAGGGATGCCCAGCAAGATAAAACCAAATAGGAAGGCTAACAGCATGATAAGGCCTTCTTTGGTATAACCAAGATAGAATTTGTGTACGCCAAATGCTCCAAAGAAGAAGGCCAACAAGGCTGCTGGTATTTTCTTTGAGCTGGTCGCGGATACCGCTTCACCAAACACAGCGGTCGCTTTCCCATCTGATAGCGCAAAATCAACATTCATACCAGTCTCTGGTAGCGTGCCAGATTTCCACTCGTCCATGGTTAGATTATATTCAATCCCGTCTTCACCGGTGATCAGACCTTCGCGCTTTGTATTGTCAAAGCTCTTTATTACCCCTTTCATTTTTACTCCTGTAGCGTAGAAAAAATAGACAAAGTTTTTAGCACACTTTTAATGGTTGTCCAGTAATTCATCTATTATGTTGAACTGGTTAGACGTTTTTTTTAGGGATCACGCCGTGCTGCATGTCTTCATTTAGGCGCGTCACTAAATAGTCAATTAGAGTGCGGAGTCGTTTGGGCATCAAGGTACGATTAGCATACACCAAGCTAATGGGGACAGTGGGCATTTGCCAGTCAGTGAATAATTGCATCAAGCTGCCTGATTCAAAGTGGGGACGACACAAAAACGTGGGTAAAACTGCAATGCCTAAACCATCAAGGCAGGCCTGTAACGAGGCAGTAATGGTGTTAACCCGCAGTCGATAGGGCAGATCGATGTTAAAAACGTCTCCTTCTTCGTCATGCAACTCCCAAGACAGCAGCTTGACTGCTTGGTTATACACTTTGACTTGGCGGTGTGGTGGACGAAGATCTGAGGGAGCCGTGACAGTGCCTGTTTCAGCCAAATAAGCCGGACTGGCTGCCACAACTCGAGTCGCATTGGTCAGTAGCCGAGAAACGAGGTTTGAGTCTTTGCGTGTCCCCACTTGCGCGTAGAGATCAATGCCTTCACCAATAATGTCGACTTCACGGTTACTCATCTCAAGGTGTACGCGAATATGCGGATGCAGCTTGATGAATTCGTTGATGTACGGCCCCAATACCTGATGGCCGAGCTCTACGGGCATCACCACATTCAAATCCCCTTGGATCAATTCTTGGTGAGCGGTGATTTCAACTTCCGCCTGCTCCATGATGTCTTTCGCCAACAGGCACGATTGGTAAAAGCGCTCGCCCTCCGCGGTCAGCTTTAAGCTGCGCGTGGAGCGCGTGATCAAACGCACACCTAGATTGCGCTCAAGATCAGAGACTTTTCGACTGACCGTCGATTTTGTCATTCCCAGTGCCTCAGCCGCTTGCGTGAAACTGCCTAATTCCACCACTTTCACCAAGATAGCGAGCGCATTGAAGTCCAACATCCTTCCTCTAATTAAGTTTATTTTTGCAACAGTGTTTTTGATTATAGCGCGATTATTAATTAATACGATTGGTTTACAATTCGAAACACTTTGCTTGGTATTGATTTAACTAACATTAGTGAGACCTCATGACAGCCTCAACCGCTTCGAAACGCATTAAAGCGCCGCTATTGGCGACCTTGATATTCCTCGTGATTGGTGTGCTTGGCGCCGGGTACTGGTGGATGGAGGGGCAGTACCATGTCTCGACCGATAACGCCTACCTAAAAGGGGATATCGTCACCATCAGTCCCAAAGTCGCTGGCTATATCGTTGCCCGATATGTCGACGATAACCAGTTTGTAAAAGCCGGGACCTTACTGGCCGAAATTGACGATCGCGATTATCGCACCGCGGTCTCACAAGCTAAAGCAGCACTCGCCTCGGCAAGCGCTAGTGTCGAGCATCTGCACGCACAACAAACCTTGCAGAACAGTAAGATCCGTCAAGCCGCGAGTCAGATGGCATCCGCGCAAGCCGAGTACGATCGTGCCAAGCAGCAAGTGGCCCGTACCCAGCGTTTAATCGCGCAACATTATTCCTCTGAAGATGAACTGGATGCCCAACTTGCGCAGCAAAAAGTACGACTCGCCCAGTTGGAACAAGCTAAAGCCGCGCATCATGCCGCCAGTGACCAATTAGCTGTATTAGCCAGTGAGCTGAAACAAGCCCAAGCTGCGATTGATGATGCCACCGCTAAGCTGACACAAGCGCAGCTTAACTTGGATGACACCCGCCTTTATGCGCCTGTTGATGGGGTGATTGGTAAACGGAGTTTGCGCGTTGGCATGCTGGTTCAGCCGGGTATGCCGTTAGTCAGCTTGGTGCCTCAAGGGAAGGTGTGGGTTGAAGCGAATTTTAAAGAAACACAGATCGCGCATATCCAGCCGGGGCAATCGGTGGATATTGAAGTGGACGCGTTTCCCGGACAAGCACTACATGGCGTGATCGATAGCTTCTCGCCAGCCACGGGCGCACAGTTTGCGCTGCTGCCCCCTGAAAATGCCACGGGGAACTTTACGAAAATTGTTCAGCGGGTGCCGATTAAAGTCCGGATCCCTGATCAGCCACTTAAAGCCAAGTTATTGCCAGGGTTATCCGTGATTGCAACGGTAGATACACGAGGCTGAAGATGACCGCGACTACGTTAACGGCTGATGCCTACAGCGAGCAGGTGCCGCTCAAAAACTGGATTGCTCTCTTGGGTGGGTTGATTGGGGCCTTTATGGCCATTCTCGACATTCAAATCACCAATGCATCGCTAAAAGATATTCAAGGGGCGCTGTCGGCGACCTTGGACGAAAGCTCGTGGATCTCGACGTCCTATCTGGTGGCAGAGATGATTGCGATCCCACTCAGTGGTTGGTTGTCGCGGGCGCTGGGCGTACGGCGCTATCTGACATGGACTACTGCGGTGTTTACGCTTTCGTCTTTTTTATGCTCACTGTCTTGGAATATGAGCGCGATGATCGTGTTTCGAGCGATGCAAGGCTTTAGCGGTGGCGCGCTGATCCCATTGGCTTTCTCGCTGGTGGTGCAACTGTTACCCGCCAACAAACAGGCGATTGGTATGGCGATGTTCGGTGTCACGGCGACGTTTGCGCCTGCCATTGGACCGACCTTTGGTGGCTGGCTGACGGAAAATCTGTCGTGGCACTATATTTTCTACATCAATATTCCACCAGCAATGCTGGTGATAGCCATGATCCGCTACGGACTTGAGGATACGCCGTTATCATTGTCATTGCTGAAAAAGGCCGATTGGGTCGGAATTGCCACTATGGCGTTAGGGCTCGGCTGCTTAGAAGTGGTTCTTGAAGAGGGCAATCGTGAAGATTGGTTTGGCTCGTCATTTATTATCACGCTCAGTGCGATTTCCGTGGTGAACATTGTCTACTTTGTGATTAACGAGCTGCAGCACCCCCGTCCACTGGTGAACTTGCGGCTACTGAAAGACAAGCAATTTGCCTTATCCTGCTTTGCCTATTTAATTTTGGGTATGGCCTTACTGGGCTCGATTTACGTGTTGCCGTTGTATCTCACCCAGATCCAACACTACAACGCGATGCAAATTGGCCAAGTACTGATGTGGATGGGGTTGCCTCAGTTGTTACTCTTTCCGCTCGTGCCTAAGTTAATGCGCGTGTTTCGCCCAACCCACATGGTGACATTTGGCTTTGTAATGTTTGGGCTAAGTTGTTACGTCAACACACACATGACCGTCGATTTTGGTGGTCAGCAGCTGGTTTTATCCATGATCCTGCGTGCCATTGGTAGTCCATTTATTATGGTGCCTTTGTCGATAGTGGCACTGAAGCATATCCAGCGTGATGACACGCCAGATGCCTCCACACTCACCAATATGATGCGTAATTTGGGCGGTGCGTTTAGCATTGCCATGATAGCGACCTTGCTAGATAACCAAACACGCTTGCACTTGGCGAACATCAAAGCCACCTTGTCCACAGTGAGCGAGCAAGGTTGGCAGCGTTTGCACCAACAAACAGATTGGTTTATCGCCACAGGCAGTGATGCCACCACCGCGTTGCATCAAGCACAAGCCAGCGTGCTGAATGTGATGCAACGTGACGCCGCCATCATGGCGTACAACGATGCCTTTATGGTGATGACCGGCTTCTTAGCATTGGCAGCCGTGGTGATCCTCTCGCTCGAAGACTAACCCCCGCTCGATAGTCACAACGCAAAATGGGAGCGGTGTACCGCCGCTTTCTTCGCTATCCTTCCTGATAAGTCCAAGTAGCTCGACCGACAAACAGCGTTGTCCGATGTATTCGGCTATTGTCGCTGTCTTTTCGTCTGCCACAGTGTCACTTGTTTGGGTTCGCCTTGCTGGCAAGATCAGCTTTGGTTGCGAAACACTGTCTAGCAGTGAGTACGAGCCGTTGAGGTTTTTAGATGTTTAGACGTCTATTTGTTGACTGGACGGCTAGAGGGCTGTAATCTTGTTGACAGTTTTATAAGAGGTATAACAAAACTGCCATGACAACATCAGCAAACACCACACCGAAGCCTTCTGCGCTTGCACTGCTTCCCCTGATTTTATTTTTAATCCTTTTTATTGGATCGGGCGTGTATTTTACCTTAGAAGGTGTCGACTACGCCTTTTATCAATTGCCTGCACACGTCGCGATTTTACCCGCGGTAATCTTGGCCATTGGCCTAAGCCGCGAGCGCCTGAATACGGCCATTGAGCAGCTCATTCGTGGCATGGGACATGGTGATATTATTGCCATGTGTTTAATCTATTTGCTGGCTGGTGCGTTTTCTTCGGTGGCGGATGCAACCGGGGGCGTGGAAGCCACGGTCAATCTTGGGTTAGCGCTGATCCCCGAAAGCCTTATTCTGCCGGGCTTATTTGTGATTGCGGCGTTTATTTCCACCGCAATGGGCACCTCGATGGGCACCATTGCCGCGCTTGCGCCTTTTGCATTGAACATGGCCACTGCAACCGGTCAATCGCCCGCTGTCATGGCAGGTGTATTGCTGAGCGGCGCGATGTTTGGCGATAACTTATCGTTTATCTCTGATACCACAATCGCGGCCACGCGCTCACAAGGCTGTAGCATGCGTGACAAGTTTAAAGAAAACGTTGGCATTGCCATTCCTGCTGCCATCGCTGCGATCATTCTGTTTGTATTTAATAATCAAAGTGCGCCAGTTGAAGCGCCTGAGAGCATTAACTACTTGGCGGTTATCCCTTACCTTTCGATCATCGTATTGGCACTGGCGGGACTAAATGTGTTTGTTGTCCTGACTTCAGGTATTTTGCTGGCGATGGGCGTGGGTCTGATGAGCACGCCTGACTTTACCTTGATGACGTTTAGCCAAGAGGTCAAAGACGGCTTTGCCAGCATGCAAGAAATCTTCGTACTCTCGTTAATGATTGGTGGTATTGCTGAATTGATGCGTTGCCAAGGTGGATTAAGCTTTTTGACCAACACAGTCAATAAAGTGATTGTCCGCTTTCAGAAAAACCAAGGTCAGCATCACTCTCGTGCGAGCGAGTTTGGCATCGCCTTGTTAGTGTCTTTCGCTAACTTATGTACGGCCAATAATACCGTGGCCATTGTTGTATCGGGCCAAGTGGCTAAAAATATAGCAACTGAGCATTCCGTACCGGCTAAGCGAAGTGCAAGCTTGTTGGATATCTTTTCATGTGTCGTGCAGGGCATGATTCCTTATGGCGCACAAATTCTGTTACTCGGTGCAAGCTTTGGGCTATCTCCTTTAGTGATTGTCAGCCATTCTTACTACTGTTTCTTTTTAGCCGCGTCTGCCTTAATTGCTGTTAGTAGTCGTCATTGGTGGCAAGCGCGCCGCGCGTAACCGTCACTTGATAAAACCACGGTGCTGGCTTTGCCTGTCTCATTAGATAAGCAAAGGCTGCACCGTTTTTTAATGGCTTAGAATCTTGGCTCTAGAAATTTTGCCCCGATCACCAAAGTCAGTAATTTTGGATATCGTATAGTGATCATCGCAACAAAAATATGAAATGGCTCAGCGCTATAGCAACAATTCTTTTAGACTAGACAGCGTTTTCTAACCACCGACAATGATGTCGATGGTGGTTTATCCCTCGCTAAAAAGGTCTATGATCATGAAGGAACGTCTTTGTTTAAAGGCAGCGGTTAGTGCTGCGTTAATTGCATCATTGGCAGGGTGTGCCAACTCAGGCTCTGAGACACCAGAGCAAGGTTGGGCGCCAGATACCACTTATAAACTCACCATTCTTCATACCAACGACAATCACGGTCGTTTCTGGCACAACCGCTATGGCGAATACGGCATGGCCGCGCGCAAAACGCTGATCGATGAGCTGCGTACAGAAGCACAAGCAGAAGGCAGTGAAGTGCTACTGCTCTCAGGCGGTGACATCAATACCGGTGTCCCAGAGTCTGATCTACTCCACGCGGAACCGGATTTTAAAGGGATGACGCGCATCGGTTACGACGCCATGGCGATTGGTAACCACGAGTTTGATAACCCATTGAGCGTGCTCGAGCAGCAAATGCAGTGGACCGATTTTCCAATGCTGTCTGCCAACATTTACGATAAAGAAACGGGCGAGCGTAAATTCCAGGCCTACGAGATGTTTGAGCGCAATGGCCTAAAAATTGCTGTTGTCGGTCTGACCACAGAAGATACCGCGAAAATTGGTAACCCTGAGTACATTGGCTCGCTCGACTTCCGTGATCCGAAAGCAGAAGCGAAAAAAGTGATCGCCAAGCTCAAAGAAACCGAAAAGCCGGATATCATTATTGCGGCAACCCATATGGGCCACTATGCCGATGGCAAAAGCGGTGTAAACGCCCCGGGTGATGTGGCGTTGGCGCGCTATATGGATGATGGCGACCTTGACCTTATCATCGGCGGCCATTCACAAGAGCCGGTTTGTATGGAAGGACCGAACACGTATAACGAGAGTTTCGAGCCCGGTGATGCGTGTACCCCAGACCAGCAAAACGGCGCGTGGATCATGCAAGCCCATGAATGGGGTAAATATGTCGGTAAAGCGGAGTTTGAATTCCAGAATGGCGATTTAAATCTTGTCAGCTACGATCTTATTCCTGTGAACCTGAAAAAGAAAATCAAGGTTGATGGTGAGAGCCAGCGCGTCTTTATTCAAGATGAAATCGCAAAAGACCAAGCTTTGTATGACTTCTTGAAGCCATACCAAGACAAAGGCCAAGAGAAGCTCAACGTTAAGATTGCTGAGAGTAACGGCAAGCTAGAAGGCGATCGTGATGTGGTGCGCTTCCAGCAAACCAACCTAGGCCGCTTAATTGCTAAGTCGCATATGGAACGCGCTAACGCTGACTTTGCGGTGATGAATTCAGGCGGTGTGCGTGACTCTATTATCGCCGGTGATATCACTTACAAAGACGTGCTTAAAGTGCAGCCATTTGGCAACATGGTCACTTACACCGACATGAGCGGTAAAGAAGTGATGGATTACCTCAATGTGGTTGGCACCAAACCCGCAGACTCTGGCGCGTATGTCCAATTTGCCGGCGTTTCAATGGTGGTTGAAAACGGCAGCGTTCACGATGTGAAAATTGGCGGCGAACCGATTGATATGGAAAAAACCTATCGCTTTACCGTGCCAAGCTTTAATGCGGCCGGCGGTGACGGTTATCCAAAACTGACTAACCACCCAGGTAACGTCAACACAGGTTTTGTCGATGCGGAAGTGCTTAAAGACTACCTTGAAGCAAACAGCCCTATCGACGTCAACGATTATGCGCCACAAGGTGAGATTGTTTACAAATAAAACCGGATAAAATGGCGATAAAGATAAAGCGGCACCGATGCAGTGCCGCTTTTTTTATGTAATGATAATGCGGTGTTGGAGTAGTAGAGAAACATTATGACGCCAGCAATAAAATTGGCAGAAAAACAGGGGATTGCCTTCTCGGTTCATCAATATGCGCATGATCCAAATAATCCAAATTTTGGCGATGAAGCGGTTCAAGCGTTGGGGCAGGATCCGGCCCGAGTCTTTAAAACCTTATTATTTTGTATCAATGGTGACAGTAAACAGCTGGCCGTTGCTATTGTGCCGGTAAAAGGAAGCTTAAACCTTAAAGCCGCCGCAAAAGCCGCGGGCGGGAAAAAAGCAACCATGGCCGACCCTCAGGTGGCACAACGCGCAACCGGATACCTTGTCGGTGGCATTAGTCCGCTCGGACAGAAAAAGCGTCTACCGACGTTTTTAGATGCCTCAGCAAAACAGTTTTCAACCCTGTGCGTTAGCGCGGGCCGTCGCGGTTTAGAAATTGAACTATCCCCGGACGATCTGATGACGTTAACCGCGGGGCAGTATGCCGCGATTGGCGAGTAAAAAAGAGGATAAACAAGCATGACATTGACCATTTGGGCATCGTTAGCCTTAGTTTGTATGCTGGGAGCGATGTCACCAGGGCCCAGCTTGGTGGTGATGGCAAAACATAGCCTCGCTAACAGCCGCCTACATGGCATTGTCGCCTCATGGGCCCATGCGTTTGGTGTTGGCCTGTATGCGTTAATTACCATGTTAGGGTTAGCGGTTATCTTTAAACAATCGCCTATCTTGTTCACGATTATCGCCTACGCAGGGGCGGCGTATCTCGGTTGGTTAGGGATCAAATCACTCCTGAGCAAAGGCGGCGTCGCGGCAAAGCTAGAGGCGGGCAAAACCGCAAGCCTTAGCGAAGCGGCGCGTGATGGCGCGATGATTTCCATGCTAAACCCTAAACTGGCGCTCTTTTTTATTGCCTTATTCAGTCAATTCGTCGCAGTAGGGTCTGACTTATTCAGTCGCAGTGTGATTGTGCTAACCCCGTTATTGATTGACGGGCTTTGGTATACATTGGTGGCATTTTTGCTCTCAAGCCCCACCATTGTTGACAAAATCCGTCATCGTGGCGCTTGGATTGACAAGCTGTCAGGGGTGGTTTTAATCGCGCTGGCAATACGCGTGGTATTTACGCTGCAGTAAAGCAGTAAAGCAATAAAGCAAAAAGACTGGCAACTCGCCAGTCTTTTTGTTGTTCAGGCACGGTGACTGAGATGTCGTTCGCGGGTTTCTAACTTTTTCTCTTGGCTCTTTTTGAGCATCACATACAGCGCACCCGAGCCGCCTTGATGCCGCAGAGCAGAATGAAAGCAGAGCACGTCAGAAATTTGTTGCAGCCACTGGCAGACATAGCTTTTCATCATTGCCGGTGGGTTGCTCCTTTCGCCTTTACCGTGAACGATAATCACGGTACGCACGTCCATTCGTTGGCACTGCTTTAGGAAGCGGAGAATTTCATCACGAGCTTTTTCCAACGACATCTTGTGCAGATCAAGCCGAGCATTAATGTCATATTTACCCAAGCGTAGCTTGCGAAAGACCCCGTCTTGCACGCCATCCCGCTTATAAGCCATGACGTCGTCGGGTTTAACCATGGTGGCATAATCCAGTGATAGATACTCAGGATCACTGTGAGCTAACCTTTGTGCTGCGTACTGACGGGCAAGTTGCGCTTCAGTCGGCGAGTGTGGTCCGGCTTGGTCCTCAACCGTGTCCTGTTCGATTGGCGCCACGTCAGACATCATTTCTCGGAATAGCTCAAATTCGTTTTTATCACTCATCACTACAGGGCCATCTACGTCGTGGAGTCATTTGGGACAGTATAAACGAAAATAAAAAAAGAAACCTAGCGCCACACTCTGTGACCAACCGTGTAACACTAGGTTAAGCAAGTTTGCTTAAAGATAGGTAGGCAATAAAACAGGTTATTGAGGTTTAGATGTCATCACTTTGTAGACAAAATAGCCGCCAAAGAAACTGATCAGGGCAAATGTACAGATGATGACAATCATGGATGACAAGCCCACGGCGTTGCCGAAAAGTAGATCAAGCCAAAAGTCCATAGTCTGTACCCTCGTGTCCGTTAATGTAGGGTCAGAATGCCAATAGGAACTGTGTTGAATACTGATCAAGATCAATAGAAATGTCGAACAATTTATCAACACTTGTTAACCACGATGCGATCACAATTTGCTCGCAACTGATGCGACTTTCACCGTTTAACTGAGAGGGGAGAAAAAATACGTGATTAGGGCTTGAGGTTTCGTGATGCTTGAGTATGATAGGCGACCTCAGCACGGGGATGCATTTGATCGCATAGCTCTGTGCTTGACAAGACGAACATCAGTTCGTAAAACTTGTCATATGTCGGTGAATAGCGCAGTTTGGTAGCGCATCTGGTTTGGGACCAGAGGGTCGGGGGTTCGAATCCCTCTTCACCGACCACTATTCAGGTAGTGGAGAGCGTATTTGGTCGGGGGCCGGGAGCCCGGTCGCATCAAATCCCTCTTCACGACCACTATTTTAAAACTGAGTAATCTAAGGTTACTTGGTTGACGTAAAAAGTATTAACGGTGAATAGCGCAGTTTGGTAGCGCATCTGGTTTGGGACCAGAGGGTCGGGGGTTCGAATCCCTCTTCACCGACCACTATTCAGGTAGTGGAGAGCGTATTTGGTCAGGGGCCGGGAGCCGGTCCAATCAAATCCCTCTTCACCGACCAACGCAAAACCCCAGCCTTTTGGCTGGGGTTTTTTCGTTTTCTCGGTCCAGCACTTAAGGCTTAGGGTAGTGCTGGAATGCTTGGGTATTGCCTGCCTTATCAAACGCCATGACCGTATAAGGCTGTTGACGATCGCCGTATTCCATACCTGGTGAGCCAATCGGCATGCCTGCAACGGCCAGTCCTTCTAACCCCGTATTGGTGGCCAGGAGCTTTTTCACCTCTTGGGCAGGAACGTGTCCCTCAATCACATAGCCATTAATACGTGCGGTATGACATGACTGCATATCAGCTGGGACGCCCATGTCTTGCTTGACTGACGCCATGTTGTCATGCGGTTTTACCTCTAGCTCAAAGCCGGCTTGCTCCATATGCTCAACCCAATCGTCGCAGCAGCCACAGCTGGGGGATTTATACACCACACCGCTCGCGGCCATCGCCGAGGCACTCATTAGGCCTACTGTTGCTACAAGTAGTTGTAAACGCTTCATTATCGCTCCTTGTTACTTATCGTCTGATTTTATTTTGAAAAAACGTAATCGGTTTGCATTGGTCACCACCGTGATCGAAGAGAGCGCCATTGCGCCACCCGCGATCACCGGACTGAGCAACATGCCGGTAAAGGGGTAAAGGATGCCGGCAGCGATCGGGATCCCCAAGGTGTTGTAGATAAAGGCACCAAAGAGATTTTGTTTCATGTTGCGTACCGCGGCTTGAGATAGCCCAATGGCGTCTGCCAAGGCGCCAAGGTGTTGGTGCATCAGCGTAATTTGCGCGCTTTCTATCGCAATATCGCTGCCGCTGCCCATCGCCACACCGACATCGGCTTGCGCAAGTGCCGGCGCATCGTTGATACCATCACCGACCATGGCAACGCATTTACCTTGCTGTTGGAGAGACTGGATTTGTTCCGATTTTCCATCAGGCAGCACACCGGCAATAACGTGATCAATGCCCAGCTGACGGCCAATGGCATTGGCGGTATCTGGGTGGTCGCCAGAGAGCATGATCACCTCAAGCCCCTGTTGTTGCAGGCGAGCGATAGCGTCTATGGCATCATCACGAATCGGATCACTGACACCAATAAGCGCTTGTACGCTGTCCGCATTGGCAAGGTAAATCGCGGTTTCGCCACGCTGAGTCATGGCGTCGATATCGGTTTGGTGGGCGTCAGTATCTATCTCTTGTGCCTGCATCCACGCTTGGTTGCCGATGTAGTAACGTTCACCGTCGATCTTGGCCTGGATCCCTTTGCCAGATTCACTGTTAAAGTCATTTGATGTCGGCAACGCAAGTGTCTGCTGCTTGGCATAGCCAACAATCGCTTGGGCCAATGGGTGCTCGGAGTGTTGCTCCAGTGAGGCAGCAATTGCCATGAGGCGCTCTTGGTCGCCGTGAATAGCATTCACATGCGTGACTTCGGGCTGGCCGCGGGTCAGTGTGCCCGTTTTATCAAACACCAAGGTGTGCAGTTTTGCCGCGGTTTGCAGCGCATCAGCATCACGGATTAAGACCCCGACTTCGGCGGCGCGACCCACCGCAGCGGTAACGGATAGAGGGGTCGCCAAGCCAAGCGCGCAGGGGCAGGCGATGATCAACACCGTGGTCGCGGTGACCAGCATGTAGCTGACCGACGGCTCTGGACCGACAAAATACCAGATAGCCGCGGTAACAATGGCAATGGCGACCACGATAGGCACAAATACCGCTGAAATACGGTCGGCAAGCTTCGCCAGTTCAGGCTTACTACTTTGTGCTTCGCGCACTAAATCAATAATACGTGCCAACATGGTATCGCTGCCCACGCCAGTGGCTTTAAAGGTTAAGCCACCTTTTTGGTTCACGGTCCCGGCATGAAGCGTGTCCCCCGCTGTTTTATGAACAGGCACAGGCTCACCGGTCAGCATGGATTCGTCGATATAGCTGCTGCCATCAACCACTTCACCATCAACCGGTACCTTAGCGCCAGGTTTAACCCGCAGTGTCATTCCCTGTTTCACTTCATCAAGCGGACGCTCTGTTTCTTGTCCGTTTTCAATGACTAAGGCTGTAGGTGGCTGTAAATCAAGTAATTGGTCGAGTGCTTTAGACGTATTGGCACGGGCACGTGCTTCAATCGCATGGCCTAAGCTAATCAAACCAATGATCATGGCTGAGGCTTCAAAATACACATGACGGGCTTGCTCTGGGAATAATGCAGGCGCGATGACCACCGCGGTGGAATACAGCCACGCGGCACCGGTACCGAGCGCCACCAACGTATCCATGGTGGCACGTTTGTGCATCAGCGCTTGCCAGGCATTGGCAAAGAAGTGACGGCCACCGGTTGCAAGAAGCAAGAGGGTTACCACCGCAATGGCGCCCCACGCCCACTGATCTTGGCTCGATTGAATGGTCATACTGCCACCGAATACGCCCCAAGCCATCAGTGGCGCCCCCAAGCCTAAGCCCGCGAACGTACTGCGTTTAAAGTTTTTTAGCTCGTTGGCTTGCTGGGTTTGCTGGCGCTCACGCCGATCATTATCGTCTTCGACTTTTTCCGCGCCATAGCCAGCGTTTGCTACTGCCGCAACAATGGCGTCTGACGATGCACTGCCTTTAACAATCGCGCTACGCTCGGCTAGGTTAACGCTCACGTTCGCCACGCCATCCACACCGCTAATCGCGTTTTCTACGCTTTGCACGCAGCTTGCGCAGGTCATACCGGATAATACGTATTGCTGACGGCTGGCCTTGCTTGAATCTGCAGGATTATCGACCGAGGATGACTTGGCTTCCGATGCTTCTGATGCTTCTGAGGTTTCTGGATTCGCGTCACGTGCGTCTGTCTGCGCTGGTGATTCGTTGTCAGTGCTCACGTTTGCGTCATTATCAGATGCGCGTGCCGCTTGATAACCCAGCTGGTGGATAATCTCAATCAGTGCATCAGCACTCAAGCTCGTGTGCACCTCGGCATGGGTTTTACTGACGGCGTGTGTAAACACGGTGGGCTGCTCGTCCAATGCTGCTTCTACTTTAGCGACACAGCGGCCACAGTTTAAGCCACTTAACGTGAAATGATGGCGGTAGCCGACATGATAGCCAAGCGATTCAATTGCTGAGACGGCTTGGCGAAGAGAATATTGTTCGCTTTCGCCCCAGGTCTCAAGCGAGAGTGATTGGGTGTCAACGTCCTCAATGCGAACGCCGTCGATATCCTCGAGCGCTTTCGTCACTTTTTTCACACAGCCTTGGCAGCTTAGGCCACTTAACGGCAGTGTGTAATAGGTGATCTTGGTGTCGGTCGTCGTCATTGCCTCTCCTTGATAGCCTCTCATCGTGAGATGTTGGCGGTTGTCGCAATTTCAGTTAAGCTAAACTGTAAACCTTATAGTTACTGGAAGGTCAAGCGACGAATATGAAAATTCAACAAGTGGCCGAAAAAACCGGCTTAACCAGCAAAACCATCCGCTTTTATGAACAAAAAGGACTGATCACCCCGCCGCATCGTGCCGATAATGGTTACCGGGATTACGGCGAACAGCATGTCAGTGAGCTACAAATGATTCGCCGTGCACGGCTGGTGGGTTTTACATTAGATGAGAGTGGCGATTTATTGGCGTTATCGCGCGATCCGTCTTTGCGTAGTGCCGATGTCAAAGCGCGAGCAGAGAGTAAACTGGTCGAAATTGATGAAAAAATCGCAGAGTTGGCGGCGATGAAAACCACACTGCATGCCTTGACTCAGGCTTGTCCGGGCGATGGTGACGCGCAGTGTCCGATTATCGAAGCACTGCGCGGTGACAGTGAGTTAGGCGATTTAAAAGCCGATGCCACAAGTTGTTGCGCATCGGGGACCCAATCGCCAGCAGTCAATTAAACGATCAGTAAAGCAGTGAATAGAGCTGGCGGCGATAGCGTGAGGCGATCTCGTTGCCTTGGCCGAGTGCTGCTAAAATATCCATAAAGGTTTTCTTGGCTTCACCGTCGGCGTAATTAAGATCGCGACGCAAAATACCCATCAAGAGTTCAAGCGCATCTTCACTGCGGTTAATGTGATTAAACTGCAAAGCCAGCTCGTACGCGACACCTGCATCCCCTGGATTTTCTTCAAGCGCCGCTTGCAGGCGTCGAATTTCGGGGCCATCTGCGGCTTGATGGTGCAATTCAATTTTTGCGATCAATGACTTATAAGTCGCGTCTTGATCTTGCAGCAAAATGGTCTCAAGAATGGCTTGTGCGGCATCAAACTGGTGGGTTTCTACCAAGCATTCTGCAAGGGCAAGCTTGTATTCCGCTTTATCGCCAAGGCTGGACTCCAGCGGCTTAATGATCACAAGCGCATCGGTATAATTGCCCTCTGCCATTAACTGGCGCGCCTGATCAAAGGCTTGGCTCTCTTGACTAGGTAGGTGCTTATCAAGCATTTCGCGCACTGTGTCGTAGTTTTGTGGGCCAGCTAAACCGTCCACTGGCTGACCATCTTTGAACAATGCCAGCGTTGGAAGCGCACGGACACCGAATTGGGCGGCAATCATTTGTTGCGCTTCACAATCAATGGTTGCAAGGGTAAAGGTGCCATGACTGTCGTGAGCAATTTGTTCGACGGTGGGTTTTAGCTCCACGCTTTCGGGCATCATATTAGCCCAAAAGTAAATCAGCACAGGCGTGCGTGACGATGATTCGAGAATTTGCTGAAAATTATGCTCGGTTAATTCGACGATATAGTTTGCGTTCATCATGGATCCTGACGATGTGGATTTTCACTAAGGGTGGGGGCAAACGCGCAGAAATTCAAGCAACTGGCCCTGTAATTGCGTGTTTAAGCTCGATGGAATGTGCAAAGCCGACAAGGGGGCGAGAAACGAAAAAGCCACCTTTTGGTGGCCTATTTCGTCGGTCTGCAAACAAGCGACGTTTTAACAATAACACGTGCGGGTTAGAACAAGAGCACCACGCACAATGCGACGCTCAAGCAGAGCCAGTTTAACTGATGTAAGGTCATCCGCCGGCTCCTGTTGTTGTGTTTGTCTTTATAATACTACCTGTTAACAAGAAGGCCCCGTTGCCCAGAGCCTTTGTCGTCATTACAAATTAGATTAGCCCACCTCTATGACAAAAGTATGACAAATGAGGCAGTCAGCACATTTTTTACCGCGACGACTTATTGTTGCATTAACTGCCTTTGAGCAAGACCCGATCCAGCCAACCGCTAGGGAGCAGTCGCTTGAGAATCGCCATCCATACGGTGGGTTGAGTGACGCGATAACGCACCTTGGGGCGAGGCGAGAACAAGGCATGCGTCAGTGGCGCAACCAGCGCGTCGGCGGGTAGGGTATATTTGTTGCCGCCTTCGTCTGCAGCAAGACGGTCGATTTGGCTTTGATAGGCTTGCTGGTGGCGACTTTTATTCGGGTCGACCCAGTGTTTAAAGGCGCTGAGCGCATTGGCACGAAACGCCGTTTCAATCGGGCCAGGCTCAATCAAGCTCACCTTAATCGGCGTATCGCTCAGCTCTAAACGCAGGGTATCGGTCCAGCCTTCAAGCGCAAATTTACTCGCATTGTAGGCTCCACGGTATTTGAGCGCGACAATGCCAAGCACCGAGCTGTTTTGCACAATCCGTCCCCCGCTATGACTGAGCAGCATCGGTAATAAGGCTTGGGTTAAATGGTGCCAGCCAAACACATTGGTCTCAAACTGAGCGCGCAGCGCGCCGGTGGGCAAATCTTCCAGCGCGCCAGGTTGGCCGTAAGCGCCATTATTAAAGAGGCCAAACAAGACCCCACCGGTCATTTCATCAATCGTGGCCACCGCGCGATCAATGCTGTTGCTGTCCGAGACATCTAACTGAATGCAGGTTAATCCTTGTTGCTGCAACCGTGTGACATCCTCCGCTTGTCGGCAGCTTGCGATCACCGTGTGGCCCTGAGCATGCAAGGCGTTGGCACAGGCAAAACCGATCCCTGTTGAACAACCGGTGATAAGGATCGCGTTTTTTAAAGGGGTGGTGGCTGTCATCGTTATCCCTATTGGTTGATTATTGTTGATTAACTGTCAGGCTGTGACAGATACGGTACCAGTTGCTCTGCCATAAACTCGGCAATCCACGTTTGGGCGGCCGGCATCGGATGAATGCCATCATCACGCATCCATTCAGGCTTTTGGATCACAGACTCCATAAAAAAGGGCAGTAAGGGGGTTTGTGTTTGCTCTGCCAGTGTAGGATAAATATCAGCAAACCCTTGCGCATAGCGCTGGCCGTAATTAGGCGGGATCTGGATTTGTACTAACAACGGCTTGGCATCGCCCGTATGTGCCTGAGTGATCAATTGCTTAAGGTTGTCTCGTATACGGTTGAACGGCCAACCCCGCAGGCCATCATTGCCGCCGAGCTCGATCAGCACCCACTCAGGTTGGTGGTGCTCAAGCAGTTGCGGCAAACGTTGTAGGCCATTGCCTGTGGTGTCACCCGATATACTGGCATTGATCACCTTAACATCAAGGTCGCGATCTTGCAGCGCGCGCGGTAGCTTGGCAGGCCAGGCTTGTTCAGCTGCCATTTGGTAGCCAGCGCTTAGGCTATCACCGAGGACGAGGAGCGTTTGTGCACTCGCACTGCTCACCCACAAAAAACACAACAAAGTAAGGATGCGTAACATGGCCTCTCCTGTTATTCGAGCCGAAAAAATTGCAAAACATGTCGTGACACGCGAACAGCCGCTTACCATTTTGCAGGATGTCTCGCTACAAATCGAGGCGGGTGAGTCGATTGCATTAATGGGCGTGTCGGGCGCGGGAAAATCGACCCTTATGACCTTGCTTGCCGGGTTAGATACGCCCAGTGAAGGCGAAGTCGATCTGCTCGGGCACAAGCTTTCCACCTTGAACGAAGATGCCCGTGCCGCCCTGCGCGCGGAATCAGTAGGGTTTGTGTTCCAAAGTTTTTTACTGGTGCCATCACTGAATGCATTAGAAAATGTGATGCTACCACTGACCATTCGTGGCGAAAACGAAGACGAAACCCGCGCCAAGCAACTGCTGGCCTCGGTAGGATTGCAAGGACGGGAAACACACTTACCTTCACAGCTCTCTGGCGGCGAACAACAGCGTGTTGCCCTCGCGCGCGCCTTTATTATCCGCCCGCACGTGTTATTTGCCGATGAGCCAACCGGTAACCTAGACCAAAAAACCGCCGCAACCATTATTGATTTACTGTTTGAGCTGAATGAAAAGCATGGCACCACCTTGGTGTTGGTCACTCACGATCCGGCGCTAGCCAAGCGTTGCCAGCGTACCTTGATGATGGACAGCGGCAAACTACAGGAGCGAGTGAATGGCGAGTAAAAACGGACTACTCAATCGCTGGGCGTGGCGCGAACTGTTACACGGGCAAATTTGGCCAGTGGCGGTGGCGCTGGCACTGATCATCACCTGTGTGTTTGCGCTTTCGGCATTGGCCGATCGCATTGAAAACGTGCTCACCCAGCAAGGGCGCAACCTGATTGCCGCCGATACCGTGCTGCGTGCTCGTCAGCCGCTTAATACCGAACAAATTGAGGCGTTTAAACAAGCCGGTGCCACGGTATCTGCACAAACCCGCTTTGGCACCATGGCGTTCAGCGAGCAAAACATGCAGCTGGTGAGCGTGAAAGCAGTAGATAGCCTTTATCCGCTGCGTGGCGACTTGGTGCTGGAGCAAAACGGCCAAGCGATTGGCGGTGACCGACGCATTCAGCCTGGTGAGCTATGGCTTTCCGAGCGGGTGTTCAGTCTGCTAGATGTCAAACCCGGCGACAGCGTCTCGATTGGTAACCTTGATCTCAACGTCAGCGGCACCTTGGCCGCCGAGCCGGAGCTGTCTTTTAATCCCTTTAGCCAAATGCCCGCGGTGATGATGCATCGCGATGATGTGCCTGCTGCTGGCGTGGTGCGCGAAGGCAGTCGGGTGCGTTATCGCTACTTTTTAACCGGTGACGAGCCCAGCCTAAGCGCGGCTAAAGCCAGTTATACGCTGCAAGATGGTGAGCGCTGGGTGGATGAAAACACCTCTGATCGCACTGGCGATATGCTGGATCGCAGCCGCCAGTATCTATCGTTAACCGTGGTGCTGGTGATTGTGATGGCCGCGGCCACCTTAACCCTAACCTGTCAGCACTATGCTAAAAGTCGCGCCGATTTGGTGGCGATGCTAAAAAGCTTAGGTGCCAGCCAACAATGGGTGCGACGCTGGCTGGCACGGCAGTTAACCTTATTGTTTGTCCTTGCCACCGCCGTGGGGTTAGCGGCGGGTTACACGCTTGAAGTGCTATTGCGCTTGCCGCTGACCGATGTGCTGCCCTCCCCATTACCCAGTTATGGCTGGGTGCCTTGGGTGCTTGCGCCCGGCGTCGCGCTGTTGGTGGCGCTGCCTGCCTTGGGCGTGCCGCTGCTTAAATTGCTGGATGCACCCGCGTTGGCCGCCGTGCAATCGCAGGCGGCTCGTGGGCGTCGCCGTCGTGGCACTGCGGCTGTCTTGATTGCGATACCGGTAGGGGCGCTTGCACTGTGGGCGTTCGACAATACCTTGCTATGGACAGTGCTGGGAGCGATGGCGGTGATGATCGTCTTGCTGGCATTGGCAGGCTTAGGGCTGCTTAGGTTGGTGAAATCACGGGTGCGCGCACCGTCGGTCAAGCTTGCCTTAAGCCGAATTACTCGCAACAAACTGGCTAGCAGCGTGCAGTTAGGGGCGCTCGCGATCTCCTTTATGCTCTTGGCGATTATCTGGCTGCTGCGCACTGACTTGCTCGCCGATTGGGGACGGATGTTGCCACCCGATGCGCCGAATGTGTTTGCGGTGAATATCGCCCCCAGTGAGCAGCAAGACTATGTGGGTGAACTCGATGACGCCAGCTTGATGCGCTCCGATGCCTACCCCATCGTGCGTGGCCGGCTGGTGGGCAAAAACGGTGAGCGCTACCAGATCCCCACCGATGAAGCTGAACGTGATGAAGCCGATGAGGCTTTGCGCCGCGAGCTTAACTTCACCTGGCGCGAAACCTTGCCATCACACAATGAGGTGATTGCCGGAGACTGGCCAACCGAGAATGGTGTGTCAGTGGAGGCCGACATTGCCGAGCGCTTAGAGATTGAGATAGGCGACAGCCTGACCTTTAGCGTGACCGGCCAAGACTTTACCGCCACGGTGAACTCGATTCGTGAAGTAGAGTGGCGCAATATGCGGCCTAACTTCTACTTTATTTTCGACCGCGAGACACTCGCCGACAAACCCGCCAACTGGCTGGTGAGCTTCAGGCTCGACGAATCGCAAACGCCCTTGCTCAATCGCTTGGCGCGGGAGTATCCGACCGTCACGCTGCTTGATTTGCGCACCATGAGCAGTCGTATTCAATCGATTTTGCGTCAAATTGGCTTGTCGCTCTCTGTGTTGGCAGGGCTAGCGGTGATCAGCGGCTTGCTACTGCTGCTGACCTTGCTGCGTATCAGCCTGAGCGAACGCCAGCAGGAAATTAACCTCTACCGCACCTTGGGCGCTAGCCGCACCCGTATTCAGCGTACCTTATGGAGCGAGTACGGCGTAATGGCCTTTGTGTCTGGCCTGATGGCGGTGCTGGGCGCAGAAGCGGCGATGGTTGGCTTGCTGAAATGGGGCTTTGAAATGGAGGTACGCCTGCACCCTGAGCTTTGGGCGGTATTGCCGGTGTTGGCGGTAGCGCTGGTGTTTGTCACGGTCGCCTCGATGCTGCGTAAACTGATTGATCCGCAACGGCGTTAACAGGGGCGGTAAGCATCCTTGTTTCACGCATAACAAAGCGGGTATCAAGAAAGTTGATACCCGCTTTTTTGTGTACAACGTCTAGCAAAATCCGGCTAATAACACCGCTTGTGCGAAAGGCAAAAGCCGCTACTTAAACAAAGACTGCATCGCTTCTTCCACCTTGGGGTGCTGGAACTCAAAGCCCGTGTCCTCCAACGCATGGGGCAGAGCGCGCTGGCTATCGAGCAGCAAGTGCGAGGCTTCCCCCATCATGGTTTTAATCGCCAAAGTAGGGACAAAGAACACGTGTGGGCGTTTTAAAGCACGGGCAAGCGCCTGACTAAAACGTTTATTGGTGACCGGCTCTGGCGCGGTGCAGTTAAACGGCCCTTTAAGCTCAGGGGTGTTGAGCAGGTGGATAATCGCGCCGACCATATCCTCTATATGGATCCACRGCATATATTGCTGCCCTTTGCCGATCGGACCACCGAGCCCAAGCTTGTACGGCAGCATCATCCGCTTCAACGCGCCCCCCTCGGCGCTTAACACCACGCCGGTGCGCAGCAAACACACTCGGGTGTTGGTTGAGGCGCCTTTCAGTGCAATTTTCTCCCACTGATGACACACGTGCTGGGCAAAGTCATCGGCATGAACCATCAAAGTTTCATCAAAGGCGCGATCTCGCTGATCGCCGTAATAGCCCACCGCCGAGCCACTAATAAAGGTGTGAGGTGGGGTGCTGCTGGCATGAATTTTTTCAACCAGCTTTTCGGTTAGCCCCCAGCGGCTGGTACAAATAATCCCTTTTTGTTGCTCACTCCAACGTTTATCGGCGATAGGTTCACCGGCCAAATTAATAATGGCATCAATATCATTGAGGTGAGGGAGATCATCAAGGCGCTCTAACGGCGTGACTTTATCGCCAAAGCACTGGATGACCTTTTGCTTCGAGCGCGATAACACAGTGACCTGGTGCTCGGTCAGCAAGCGAGGAATTAACGCCTGACCAATCAGGCCAGTGCCGCCAGTGATTAACAGTTTCATGCCTGATGTCCTAACGTCGAGTAATGGGTAATATAGATAACGCTAAGAGGGTTTTAGACTTAGCGCAAGTGATTGCTTTGTATCCTGTTACGTACCGCAACCAAAATCGGTTTGATCGCGCAGTTTTCTCTTCTGCCCCTCGCACGCTAAATTGGGAGTGCTAACATAAATAGGCACATCAAAGGTGTGTTTTTCATTTTACTACGCAGGGAGTCATGTCGCCTACATGCAAGCGTTATTCAAATCATTGCTAGGAAGCTTTCGCGATCTGTTACCCATCATCCTAGTGATTGGCTTTTTTCAAGTGATTGTTCTGCAACAACCGCTGCCCAACTGGATCTCAATTACCTTGGGGTTGGTGCTAGTGGTGGTCGGGCTGACCTTATTTGTATACGGCTTAGACATGGGGCTGTTCCCGATTGGCGAATCCATGGCGCATTCGCTGGCCCATAAAGGCAGCTTGGGTTGGTTGGTAGTGTTCGCGTTTTTGCTCGGCTTTGGCACCACTATTGCGGAACCCGCACTCACCGCGGTAGCGGCGGAAGCGGCAGATGTCGCCGCTAACGGCGGAATGATACACACCAGCGAAGCGGCCAAAGATAGCTATGCCAACGGACTACGGCTAACCGTGGCGCTTTCGGTTGGTTTTGCGATTGTGCTGGGGGTGGTGCGAATCATGAAAGGCTGGCCGATCCACCGTTTAATCATTGGCGGCTACTTGCTGGTGGTGGCAATGACCATGGTCGCACCGCCCAGCATTATCGGCATTGCCTACGACTCGGGTGGGGTGACCACCTCGACCATCACAGTGCCGCTAGTCACCGCGCTCGGCGTGGGGCTGGCGACCGTGATTAAAGGGCGTAACCCCATGGTGGATGGCTTTGGCTTGATTGCCTTTGCCTCGCTATCGCCGATGATCTTCGTGATGGCCTACGGCATGGTGGTGGCATGAACAATCCACTCACTTTGTTTCTCGACACCTTTTTCTCCACCGTGCGCGATGTGATCCCGATTATCGCGATCATCTTTGGCTTTCAGCTGTTTGTATTGCGCAAAGCGCTCAACAACCCCAAACGGATCTTTCTCGGCTTTTTCTATGTCATTCTCGGCTTAAGCCTGTTTTTAATGGGACTCGAGCTGGCGCTGTTCCCGCTGGGGTCGTCGATGGCCGAGCAGCTGACCGCTCCCGATTTTGTCGGCGCAGCGCTCAAAGCCGGCGGCGAGATTAATTGGCAAGCCTACTACTGGGTGTATCTGTTTGCCGCGGCGATTGGCTTTAGCACCACAGTGGCTGAGCCCTCGTTAATTGCGGTGGCAATCAAAGCAGCCAAGGTTTCGGGCGGGGCGATCCGGGTGAATGGGTTGCGCGCCTCGGTGGCGCTCGGAGTCGCCATGGGGATTGCCTTGGGGTGCTATCGCATTGTGGTGGGCGATCCACTTCATTACTACATCATCACCGGCTATGTGGTGGTGGTGATCCAAACCTATTTTGCCCCGCCGTTTATCGTGCCCTTGGCCTATGATTCTGGCGGGGTCACCACCTCAACCGTCACCGTGCCTTTGGTGACAGCGCTGGGGTTGGGGCTAGCCTCCACCGTACCGGGAAGAAACCCGATGCTCGACGGGTTTGGCTTAATTGCGTTTGCCAGTTTGTTTCCGATGATCACCGTGATGGGCTATGCCCAAATCACAGCCTATTTACAGAAAAAGCACGCACAGCGTTCATCGTAAGGAGAGCCTATGCGGTTCAAATTAATCATGGCGTTTATTGAAGATGCCAAAACTGATGCGGTGCTCGATGCCGCCAGACAAGCCGGCGCCACCGGTGCGACCATTATTAACAACGCGCGTGGCGAAGGCTTGGTGAAAAAGAAAACCTTTTTAGGGCTGACGCTGGATGTGCAGCGAGACGTAGCCATCTTTCTGGTGGAAGAGCACTTAGCGCGCACCATACTCGAAACCATTAATGATGTGGGTGAGTTTGATGCCACCTCCGGCAGTGGTATCGCGGTGCAAATTGATGTGGAAGATGCCGTGGGCGTGGCCCACCAAATGCAAGAATTAACCGAAGTGGTGAAGGACGAGTTATGAAACAACATAAAACGGTCAGAGATGTGATGCATGCCCATGCCGTGTGTATTGATGGGCTCACCACGGTCGAAGAAGCGATCCGCATTGCACGCCAAGAAGATGTCAAAGCACTGATTATTAATAAACGCGATGATAGCGACGAGTTCGGCCTGGTGTTAATGAACGACATTGCCAAAAAAGTGCTCGCCAAAAACCGCGCCCCATCACGGGTGAATGTTTATGAAATTATGACCAAACCCGCGCTTAGCGTCTCTCCCGATATGAATGTGAAATACTGCGCCCGTTTATTCGAACGCTTCGGCATCAGCCGCGCCCCTGTTATCGAAAACGGCCAAGTTCTCGGTATGGTCAGTTATAACCTGATCGTGATCTACGGCATGCTCGCCGAAGAAGTGGAGAGTCAGCATAGGAAGGATTAGGTGGATAGGGCAACCGCATGAGTAGATTAATTGTGAACGAAAACCACTCTCTTTGTTAACTCGCTAAGAGTTGAGCTGTGTAAGTCCAGATTCATGCGGTCAAAATACAAACAGGGATAAAGGAAAAGCACCTTCAAATAATCACCTTGCGGTTAGTTATTTGTGAAATTTAACATTGATTCAACTAATGCGCTCGCCCTGATTAGGAAGATAGGTGGTTTTATGAGTGTATAATTATATTTTTATTATAATGATTTTTTACATTCATTAATGCTAATGATTTTTTTATATTAGAGTTTGGTGAATTTACGTTTTGGTTTCAGTTGGTGGTGATAATAATGACTTCATTTAAATTTAGAAAAAACGCAAAAATTGGCAACTTGGACGCGGAGACTGATAGTTTTTTAGATTTGTGTTTTTACGAGTCTGATGTTTTCCGTGGGATTATAAATTTTGATTCTTCTAACGAAAACCCAGATTTCACTAAGCGTATTATCGTTGGAAGAACCGGTAGCGGTAAAACTGCCCTTCTTAACCAAATAGTAGAGCATGGAAATGTAAAAGTTCACGATACAATCGAAGCTGAGAATACTGTTTTTGAACATATAAATAATAACATATTTGTCTCTGATTTAGTTAAAAGTGGTGTTGACTTGAGGGTTTTTTACAAGTCCCTTTGGTTGCATGTGTTACTTGTAAAGGTTATTCAGCAAGTATATCGCTCATCTTATGAAAGTTTGTTTGATTATATCAGAGGGTTGGTGAGCAGCTCTAAGAAAAGATATAAGACCGATGTTGTTAATGAGTACATGGAAGCATACAAAGATAACTTTTTTAATGACAATATAGTTACAGAAATAACAAATAAAATGCAGAGTGAGTTATCTGGAAAAATATCACTTGAAGGTGTTTCTTTAGGAGGAGGGTTAACTGGAGAGGTTCTCCAGAAAATTCAGAGGGAGACATCTAGTTACGTGAGTAGAGAGTTACTCCGTAAGCAAAAGGAATTAATTAAATTGATAAAAGATGAGTTTTCCGACTCAAGAAAACAACTAAGAGTGATAATTAGTATAGATGACTTGGATAAATCATGGTTGAGTTCTAGTGGGATAAGGTATGATTTTATTAATGCACTTTTAGAAGCATTCAAAGAGCTCTTAGATATAGAATCTGTCAAAGTGCTTATCTCAATAAGGACTGATATATTAATGGGTATATATCATAATAACTTGAGGCAGGATGAAAAAGATCAGTCATTAATTTACGCAATATCTTGGAACGAGGCGGAAATTAGAGAGATACTAAACTTAAGGATTAACCGTTTGGTTAAGGATCAGTATCGTGC
>NZ_MUFJ01000026.1:0-51095 GCF_001996245.1 Salinivibrio sp. MA607
ATGTAAAAGTGCGCAGCCACTTTCCTTTGCCTTTACCATGGCTTTTCAACCGATCATCCAACTTTCAACGGCAACCGTGTTTGCTTATGAGGCGTTGGCGCGTGGTATTGATGGCAGTGGAGCAGGCAGTGTGTTTAAGCATGTCAACGCAGATAATCAGTATAAATTTGATCAAACCTGCCGAATCAAGGCTGTCAAATTAGCGGCAGAGCTTGCAATCCCTTGTTATCTCAGCATTAACTTTATGCCTAATGCCGTTTACGAACCTGAGCGTTGTATTCAAACAACGCTGAAAGCGGCACGCGATAACCAGTTTCCGCTCGATAAAATCCTCTTCGAGTTTACTGAGGGCGAAGAAGTGCTTGATTACGAACACATTCAACGCATCATTCACCATTATCGCTCTCAAGGCTTTCTGACCGCGATTGATGATTTTGGCTCGGGCTATTCAGGGCTAACAGCTCTCGCCAATATCGACACGCATATCATCAAATTAGATATGGCCTTGGTGCGCGATATTGATACGGACACCACGAAACAGGCCATTGTTCGCCATAGTATTGCCATGTGCCGCGAACTTGGCCGTCAAATTATTGCCGAGGGCGTAGAAACGGAAGCCGAGCTTGCTTGTTTAGCCGAACTGGGTATCGATTTATTCCAAGGCTACTACATTGCTAAGCCAGGTTTTGAATCATTACCTGCAATTAATCAATCACCTGGTTTAGAGGCCTTCCATCGTCAATAACTCGACGATGGAAGGCCGCTTAGATAGGTAGCGACTGGATAGGCATATTTTAACTGCCTCACAAATACAACTGATAACCTTTCTCATTTATTAGCCTTGCGATACAATACCGCATGATTTTTGTGAGTATAAAGGGCGTTGTATGCATAAAGGACAAAAAGGATTGATGACGCAGGGTTGGTCTCGTCGTCGTTTTTTACAATCGACAGTAGCGATGGCTGCTATCTCAACTCTCCCCGCCTGCTCGCTGAGATCTGCCTCCCGACAAACCGGGCAGTGGGAATATCACCTAAGCGCTGAACCAGGCCTCGCGTCACTCGTGCCCGGTCATCAAACCGATGTATTGGCGTTTAACGGTAAGATTCCAGCGCCTACTATTCGTTGTCGGCAAGGCGAGCCAGTGACCATTCACTTCACGAATCATTTACACGAGCCGACGACAATTCATTGGCACGGACTGCGTATACCCATAGAAATGGATGGTGTCCCCTTCTTATCTCAAGCACCAATCCAACCGGGCGAAACCTTTACCTATCGCTTTACCCCCCCTGATGCCGGCACCTTTTGGTACCATCCGCACATGAACTCTGTGGTACAGCTGGGGAAGGGACTGGTCGGAGCCATCGTAGTCGAGGAAGCCACGCCGGTTGTGTTTGATGAAGAGCACACACTGACACTCAAACACTGGCACCTTGATCGTCAAGGCAACTGGAAAGATCTCGCTATCCCTCGCTACAGCGCACGCATGGGCACTCCCGGCGAGTGGGGCACCGTCAACGGCGTTCACCACCCTGAATACACACTGCAAGAAAATGCCACCACACGGTTACGTTTGGCAAACGTGGATAATACGCTCACCTATCCGATTCAAGTGCGAGGCGCAGAGGCTTGGATCATCGCCATTGATGGCAACCCCATCGCAACGCCTCAACGGTTAGAGGAGCATAAAATCGCCCCAGGGATGCGACTAGATATCGGCCTGATTGCACCGAAAGCGGGTAGAAAGATCGAAGTCATGTACATGAAAGGACGTTTTCCATTCTTGTTGACAAGCTTTACCACAACACCGTCAACCTTAACAGACAAGCCCCTGCCCGCTCTGCCACTCAACCCCGTTGCAAAACCAGATTTAGTGAATGCCGAAACCCGTCATTTTGTGTTTGAGTGGGCCGGCGCCATTACCCCTGCGGATAAACAAGGAAAAGGAAATCACGACTTTTGGCTGATGAATAAACGTGCCTGGGAGGGGATGAGCAAAGGAAATATTCCTGAGCCAATCGCAAAACTGGAACGAGGGAAGACCTATATTTTCGATTTAAAGAATGTGACCCAGTATCATCATCCGATTCATTTGCACGGCCACACCTTCACGGTGCTGGAAATAGATGGCAAGCCTGTGACGCCGTTCCATACTGATACCGTACTATTAGGTAAAAATGGCCACGCCAAGGCTGCCTTTGTGGCGGATAACCCAGGTCGTTGGATGTATCACTGCCATGTGATTGAGCATATGAAAACTGGCCTGATGGGTTTTGTGGACGTGGTGTAGCAATACGCAAAACACACTAACAATAAAACGGCGAGCCGATACGCTCGCCGTTGCTGTCTTAACCGCAATCACAATCAGGAAGTCGGTTTATCTGTTTTGAACCGATTTACCAGCTCAGATAACTCAGTCGCCACCATACGTAACTCCGCCGCTGTCGCGTTGGTTTGTTCGGCGGTTTCAGCCGCACTGTTGGCACCATCCAATACGTTGGTCACATTCTGATTAATATCTTCAGACACCGAGTGCTGCTCTTCTGTCGCCGTGGCAATTTGTGCCGCCATGTCATGAATTTGTCCGACCAAGCTTTGGATAGTATCAAAGACGCCCAAGGCCTCTTCCGTCGCCTCCGTGGTAGTTTGCGAGTGTTCCACACTGCCTTGTAGCTTTTCTGAAAGCTGATTGGTGCGCTGCGTTAATGCTTGCAAAAGTTCATCAATCTCTTCGGTTGATTTGGTGGTTTTTTGCGATAGCACCCGAACCTCATCCGCCACCACGGCAAACCCGCGCCCATGCTCACCTGCACGCGCGGATTCAATTGCCGCATTCAGCGCCAACAAGTTAGTTTGTTCAGCAATACCTCGAATGGTATCGAGCATGGCGGTGATGTTGTCGTTCTCTTTAGTGAGCTCTGACATGGCGCTATCCGCTTCATTGAGTGTGGTCGCCATTTCTTGCACCGCGGCACGGGTGTTATTCATCAGAGCCATCCCTCGCTCGACTTCCGATTGGCACTGCTGAGCCGAATCCGCCGTTTGATTACAGTTTTGCGAGACCTCGTTTGCCGTGGCCACCATTTGATGGAACGCAGTCGCAATTTGCTCTAACCCTGAACGTTGTTGGTGACTCGCACCGTCTAGCTGCTCGGCAAATTGGGTGGCGTGATCGGCATGAGATGACAGCTTGGTGGACCTGTCCTTGATACCAATGATCAGCTCTTGAATCACATCCACGAACTGATTAAACGCACCCGCCGTTTTACCCAGCTCGTCCTGGCTGCGAATCGGTAAACGCTTGGTCAAATCACCATCACCGCTTGCCGCATCACTCAGCCCATCACTAACGGCAATGATAGATGCCGATATACGTTGAATCATAAAGTAGCCAAGCACACCAAAGGCGATAACAAGGATGAGGCTGATGGATAAGATAACCGTTTGCAGCTGGGTGACCTGACCCAGGACTTCTTGCTGCGGCACAATCCCAATCAAACGCCACCCACTCTCTGGTGCTTTGTATTGGTTGACAAAGTAGTCTTCCCCATCAAAAGAAACGGCTGTTAACGACTCACTAAAATTCCCATCGCTATATACACTTGCAACATTACGAGCCGGTTCAAAATTGTTATCTGGATTATTGGGATCAGCGAGCACAGTGCCCGTATCTTCTACCAGTACAATATAACCCGACTTGCCAAGGGTTACATCTCCTAGCATATTGGTGAGCGCCTCTAGGGTTACATCAACACCAATCACACCACTTAGCCCATCTTGCGCAGGAAACTCCATTACGTAGTCAAGCAACGGTGCACCCGTATTGACATCTTGATAAGCTGGCACTCGTACCGCGTTGTTGCGATTACCTTGACCTGTTTGATACCACGGTCGTTGACGGGGGTCATAATCACCGAGCTCTCCCTGTGGCCATTGGATATAATCACCGTTACTCAACCCAAGAAAGACATAAGCGAAATCATCCCGTGAATTTCCCATTGCTTCTAATAACGCATAAGCGCGGCGCTCTGCTGGACTATTTTGTTTGGATGTCATGGGTTGCGTGTCGCCCATATAGTCGGCGACTGAGCTATCTAGCCCCTGTAGCGCCTCACTATTCGCTAGTACTTTAGCGTTAGCAGACAAACCTTGAAGGTAAAATTTAAACGCATTACCTATGTGCTGCATTTCTTTATAGGAGCTCTGCTCATAACTTTGCAATGTACTCGTTCGAAACTGATAGAGTGACACAATAGCGATGATAAGCGTGGGCAGGATAACGCCTGTCAAGACAACAACGAGTAAACGTTTTTTAATACTCATACTGATCTCCGTCAGTGACGACACATTGAAGCATTTTCAAAAAATAACTGGTTTGTTTTAAATTAGAACAGCTATTAATGACAATCTAGTTAATATCCAGTTTTGCCCTGAAACTCGCTAGAAACAAAGCTGAATTGCTAGTTTTATAGGCAATTAAAACGCTGTGCCAGACATTAGTTGCATCTTACATGCAAAAATTATAAATTAGCATAATCTAAACAACAAGGAGCGATTGGGAATGAGTAAAAAAGACTACCAAGAGATTAACCAACAACAGTTAGCTCTCAACAAGCAATTTAAGGCACACAGCAGCGAGACACTGACTGCATTTGGCCAGCTTCATCGCGCCGCAATGGCAGAAGGCGATCTAGATGTAAAAACCAAAGAATTGATTGCCTTAGGCATCGGAATTGCCGCGCGCTGTGATGGCTGTATCGGCGCACACGTCGCCGCCGCTTTAAAGCACGGCGCGACTAAGCAAGAATGCGTAGAAGCAATTAATGTTGCCATTGTGATGGGCGGTGGTCCGTCGTTGATTTACGGCTCTCAAGCTCTGGAAGCCGTCGAGCAGTTGAGTGAAGCTTAGCTTATTAGCGCTCGGCAACATCAGTAGGCTGAGATAAGATAGTCTCAGCCTTAACGTATTCGGCATTTCACGAACCTTATTTCCCTTAGGCACGGGGAACACGATTTGGTCTCGCGGGCGTTTACCTCTGGCGACGGTTCATCCCCGTGGGCACGGGGAACACACGTGCTAGGCGTTTGCTACACCTTGTTCGCCCGGTTCATCCCCGTGGGCACGGGGAACACAGTCCGAAGAGCTCGGGGCGGCTGTCCCACGGCGGTTCATCCCCGTAGGCACGGGGAACACCAGTGACAGAATCTCAGTGTCAGGACGCTCAACGGTTCATCCCCGTAGGCACGGGGAACACGATACGAATTCGGTCATAAACTGCGGGCATTTCGGTTCATCCCCGTAGGCACGGGGAACACCCAAGGAGACGGAAACAGGACGTAAAGAGAACCAGTTCATCCCCGTAGGCACGGGGAACACGACTATAAAGTCTACGCAGCAGCAGACGGCACCGGTTCATCCCCGTGGGCACGGGGAACACTGTTCCATCAACCGCAAAGCTATCCATCAAAGCGGTTCATCCCCGTGGGCACGGGGAACACAACCGCAAGAGTGCGATTGACAGGAGGATTTTCGGTTCATCCCCGTGGGCACGGGGAACACCTGACGCTCCGCTTCTCGTGCGTCTTTGTATGCGGTTCATCCCCGTGGGCACGGGGAACACATCACCGAACCCGCAGTGTAYAACGACATAACCGGTTCATCCCCGTGGGCACGGGGAACACCTTAGTCTTTGCCTGTAAACATCCATCAGAACCGGTTCATCCCCGTGGGCACGGGGAACACAACAACAGCAATAATGACGGGCGCATATCGTACGGTTCATCCCCGTGGGCACGGGGAACACATCACCGAGCACGTCAGTGTTGACCCGCATGACGGTTCATCCCCGTGGGCACGGGGAACACATTGCGGCTTGAATGCGTTCACGAGCTGGAAACGGTTCATCCCCGTGGGCACGGGGAACACCTAGCCAAAAAGGTTGGCACCAAAGTGAGTTACGGTTCATCCCCGTGGGCACGGGGAACACTACCCCTGTTAACGTTAATCCAGTCGCTCAAACGGTTCATCCCCGTGGGCACGGGGAACACACGCGGCGGTTAACGATGCCGTCAACAAGTTACGGTTCATCCCCGTGGGCACGGGGAACACATTGATAATGGCAAAAAGTCTGTTTATGTGAGCGGTTCATCCCCGTGGGCACGGGGAACACTCTTCGGACTGCTCCTCCAGCTCGGCCATCTGCGGTTCATCCCCGTGGGCACGGGGAACACTGTATCAAGCGCAGCCATTCAAACTAACTGCACGGTTCATCCCCGTGGGCACGGGGAACACCAGTACGAGATTGGTTTAAGCTCTTGCTTGCGCGGTTCATCCCCGTGGGCACGGGGAACACTAAAGGCGTATATCATCGAATCAATGAACACGCGGTTCATCCCCGTGGGCACGGGGAACACGATCTAGCGCTGACGCTCGAAGACGCCGGCGGCGGTTCATCCCCGTGGGCACGGGGAACACGCAGATTCCCAGCTCTTTGTTGGTCGCGGTACTCGGTTCATCCCCGTGGGCACGGGGAACACTCAAACAACAGATGAGAACCAATTATTTGCTGACGGTTCATCCCCGTGGGCACGGGGAACACCTCGATGCTGTATGCCATCGCATCGCCGATATCGGTTCATCCCCGTGGGCACGGGGAACACGCCCCCGCTATCCTCCACGACCAGAACGCCGACGGTTCATCCCCGTGGGCACGGGGAACACTTCCTCTTGTTAATGTGCTAACAAATCTAGCACGGTTCATCCCCGTGGGCACGGGGAACACACTGCGCCTACGCCGTGGGCGACTAGCTTACGCGGTTCATCCCCGTGGGCACGGGGAACACAGGCGCTAGCACAAGACGGTGACATTGCTCGGCGGTTCATCCCCGTGGGCACGGGGAACACCTGCGGTTATCGCCTTTGTTCCAGCGCTAAACCGGTTCATCCCCGTGGGCACGGGGAACACACTAACTTCACCGATGCTATTCAGCAAATGGGCGGTTCATCCCCGTGGGCACGGGGAACACCATTTCCCAAACAGTTTGCATTACCGGATTGCCGGTTCATCCCCGTGGGCACGGGGAACACCTCTCCGTGTCGCTTGTAAACATGATTGATTAGCGGTTCATCCCCGTGGGCACGGGGAACACGGCATCCAACTTAGACTCAAGTTCTCGATGCTCGGTTCATCCCCGTGGGCACGGGGAACACCGGAGAGTAAGGTGATCAAGTATCACATTATGCGGTTCATCCCCGTGGGCACGGGGAACACAAGTCCATCAGCGGCCGGTTATTTTTTGCCGACGGTTCATCCCCGTGGGCACGGGGAACACTCGGGTAGATCTTGCCGTCGTCCCCTTCGTACTCGGTTCATCCCCGTGGGCACGGGGAACACATACGTTGGCCCCGTGACTAAGCGCAAGTGCGCGGTTCATCCCCGTGGGCACGGGGAACACTAATAGTTGGCACCGGTGTGGATCTCAGCATACGGTTCATCCCCGTGGGCACGGGGAACACAAATACTGTCTAACCAATCAATTATTGAAACACGGTTCATCCCCGTGGGCACGGGGAACACAATGACGGAACAGAACACAAGATCGGCGAAAACGGTTCATCCCCGTGGGCACGGGGAACACTTATTCCGTTCGAGAGTGGGCAAGGCTGCAAGGCGGTTCATCCCCGTGGGCACGGGGAACACTCGAGCGTAAAAACGAGCCGGTATTCCGATCGCGGTTCATCCCCGTGGGCACGGGGAACACAGCAAATGTATATCGAACTCGACGAACTACAACGGTTCATCCCCGTGGGCACGGGGAACACCTCATGCTCACCTCCAAAGGTCTCTTTATTAACGGTTCATCCCCGTGGGCACGGGGAACACTTCGAGTTTGCCAATGTTTGCCTGGGCGCAGTCGGTTCATCCCCGTGGGCACGGGGAACACTGCCAAACGCCCGTCTGGGAGTTTATGAGTAGCGGTTCATCCCCGTGGGCACGGGGAACACTCGGAGAAATCAAGGCGATAGAGGCCGCTAAACGGTTCATCCCCGTGGGCACGGGGAACACGTTGGCAAAGGCTGCGTCCTGCATACCGGTAACGGTTCATCCCCGTGGGCACGGGGAACACGATAGCCTGTTGTCAACTATTACGGTTAATTACGGTTCATCCCCGTGGGCACGGGGAACACCCGTAAAGCCTGACGCGGTTTATCTACGCATGCGGTTCATCCCCGTGGGCACGGGGAACACTAAAGTTGAAACAGGTCGGTTTCTTCGTCCTGCGGTTCATCCCCGTGGGCACGGGGAACACTAACATATGCCCTCTCGATTTTTGCGCGCCAACGGTTCATCCCCGTGGGCACGGGGAACACATAAAACACTGGTTATCGACTCTTGCACGCAGCGGTTCATCCCCGTGGGCACGGGGAACACACCTCGATGGTCGTCAAAGTGATGATGCGTTGCGGTTCATCCCCGTGGGCACGGGGAACACCTGTCGAAAACGAGGTGCCGGTCAACACTGAGCGGTTCATCCCCGTGGGCACGGGGAACACGCCCATGCTGCCAAGCAAGCGCGGCAAAACGGCGGTTCATCCCCGTGGGCACGGGGAACACCTGTACGCGGGCAGCATTCCGCCCGTTGAGCACGGTTCATCCCCGTGGGCACGGGGAACACATCTCGCATCCAGCGCTGGCGCTGTCTTTAGACGGTTCATCCCCGTGGGCACGGGGAACACTGAATCAGGGATACTAGACGAGTTCGAGCTGTCGGTTCATCCCCGTGGGCACGGGGAACACGGGGAGGTTCCCGAGCATGTCCGACCAGTTAACGGTTCATCCCCGTGGGCACGGGGAACACACTGTGCCGGTCTTTTCTTCACGCGCCATTGACGGTTCATCCCCGTGGGCACGGGGAACACATACTTGCTCGACCAGAAAAACGTTCGTGTCGCGGTTCATCCCCGTGGGCACGGGGAACACTAACTAGACGTTTGTTTTGGCTCGACCAATGTCGGTTCATCCCCGTGGGCACGGGGAACACCGTATCCTCAAAATGAGCACACGCAATGTAACCGGTTCATCCCCGTGGGCACGGGGAACACATCACGAGGCGCAAGGTTTAACAAAAAACAATCGGTTCATCCCCGTGGGCACGGGGAACACTTCACAAGTGATTCCATTGCATCATCATCAATCGGTTCATCCCCGTGGGCACGGGGAACACGCGTGATAAACATATTGCGATCAGCAATAAGGCGGTTCATCCCCGTGGGCACGGGGAACACACCGCTCGAACTGTTGCCGCGATCCCAGTTTTCGGTTCATCCCCGTGGGCACGGGGAACACACCAAGGGTGGTAAAAAGATCCATAATTAATACGGTTCATCCCCGTGGGCACGGGGAACACGAACTCAGGGAATTTTCTTTCAATCCTTTTATCGGTTCATCCCCGTGGGCACGGGGAACACGCCAGTGAGTGAGACAGTGACGCCGCCAATAACGGTTCATCCCCGTGGGCACGGGGAACACTCTAAACGGATACTACTGTTTTATATAACAAAAATCGACCCTCTTTTTTCTACCAATTTTTTAAAGAACACACTGGGCTTATTTATCCTCATCACTCGGCTTGAATACCACCAACCTTAGACCATCTAAATCGACAGGCTCCCGACGATTTTCACCATAAGTTTGAAAGTCAAAACCTGATTCATTGTTCATCGCCCAACACATCACCACGTTGCCGGAGTCAGCAAGTTCTGTTACCTGCTCCCAAATCATTTCCCGCACGCGACGTGTTACATCGCCCACATAGACACCGGCGCGCACTTCGAGCAGCCAGACCGCAAGTCGGCCACGTAATCTCGGTGGTACGGCTTCGGTGACAACAACAAGCATACTCATTATCTACCCGCTCCTATGGCCACTATCACCAATTGATTTTGGCTCAGGTATAGCTGGTGGTTGAGCGTCATGAGGCGGTTCAGGTGGTGTAATATCACCGGCCGCTAATACCTCTTCGATCATCGGAATGATGTTTTTCAACAACTTGCTGGTTCTAAAGAGCTCACGACAAGCAAGACGTACTTGTCTGTCAGGTGATGCAGGTGAAGAGGCCGCCACTTTGAAAGCGAGTGGCACTACGGTGTCAAATTTGACAATGTCTGCGATGTCATAAACAAACGAAAGCGGTTTACCCGAGTGGATAAATCCAATCGCAGGCGCGTAACCAGCTGCCAAAATAGCCGCTTCAGTCACGCCATAAAGGCAACTGGTCGCCGCACTGATACATTGATTGGTCACATCGCCTTTATCCCAATCATTTGGATCATAGTTGCGGCCATGCCATTCAACGCCGTATTGCTTGGCCAATATTTTATAGCTGTTGCGTACCCGAGCCCCTTCAATTCCACGTAATTGTTCAACACTACGTCTTTGGGGCGCAGGTTCGCCAAATCGTCGTTCAAACATTTTACGCACGACTTTTAGGCGTAAATCGGGGTCAAGCGCTAACTGTGCTTGGTATAAAAGACGATCAGACCGCGCACCGCCAGGTTGTCCTACAGAATACAGCCTCACTCCTGCTTCACCGACCCAAATCAATAATGTACCCGTTGTTGCCGCGAGTTTAACCGCAGCATGACTGATGCGCGTACCCGGCTCCAACATAATGCATACCACTGAGCCAACTGGGATATGCATTCGTTCACCATTCACCTCATCAATCACAACAAAGGCACCATCACGCACATCAATGCGCCCCATCCCGACAAAAACCATCGAACGTCTGTCTTTTATCGGGATAGGTTTCAACGGAATGAACCCCATGATACCTCCATATCTACTGACCGATATTTATGCAGGCCGAATCAGCATTAACCCACACCCCATAGCTTTGGCGCGCCCAAAACCTTTTGCGTATTGTTCCAAAAAGCGCTCGCTGTCTTGGAGCGTTAAGGTACCGCGAGCATCCACACTCGAAAACTGCACATGCGCGCCACTCTTTTTCCGGCTTTGATGTTGGGTATATCCCTCAATTGTTGGCACGTTATCGAATGTAACACCCCACTGCGACAAGCGTTTTTCGTCACAGAGCCATTGTTGCGCGGCCTGATCCATCCGCTCCTGCAACGCGATAGCACTCACTTCCCCCGCCTGCTTTTTAGCATGCATAAGAACATCGTGCCGCTGTCGCTTTCCTTTTACATCGGTCACACAAATCGTCGGGTTCACCCTCAGCTGAAAATGAAGTCGCTGGCCATTGTATAACTGGGGCGAGAATGGCTTGATTTGGAGGTCGAACACACCGGTTTCATCTTGTGGTGGAATAGTTGAAAGCACATAAAACAGCGGCCGTCCGGTGGCTTGATCTTGCTCCTCTCGATATATAAACGGCCGTTCACTCGCATGACGAAAGAGTTGCCAAATGATTTGGTGAGTACTGTATGCCCCATTGCGGCCAAATTTTGAGATAAGTTTAACTGCTTGTGCGGATGACAGTAGCCGGACTTTAGACAGATACATCATTGGCCCCCTCTACCGTCAATTGATGCATAACGCGTTGTTTAAATTGCCAACGACTGCGATTGATAGGGTCATCCCAAGGGTGGGTGGTTAATACACGCTCATCATTGATTTCTCCCACATCGCCTTCCCAAAAGTAAGTCACATAAGGTGTCGTCCCCAGCCAGAGTGAATCGCTTTTATTCGATGCTGTTATCGCTGGAAACTCCATATCTAATGCTGACTTTAAATCAGCATTAGCCACCAAGGTAGGTTGTAATGGTAAGGCCGGTGGACATGCTTTTCTCCCCAAAGAAAGGGGATACACAGGCTTTAATAACGCCTTTTTAAACTCGTTTAATGAGATCGTAGCCGAGGGCGAGAGCCACACTGCAACGACCCACAAACCGTCACAACGATAATCACGTTTTGAGAGCACAGTTTGTAGTTTCTTTCCCGTTTTTAATTCACTTTGGCGCGTGCGATGTATGCGCTTTTTATCGTGACTCGGCACCTGCGCGGTATGGTAGTCACGCAAAAGCGAACCCGGTACACACTGTTTGATGCCGATACATACACTTTGTTGCAGACTTGAAAGCTGTACCTTATCATCCCGTTTGATGCCAAGTGCCGCTCCAAGTAATCCAAGCACTGCTGATCTCGACGGATAAGCGCTGGTGGGTCTGTCGCCACCGACGGCTGGCTCACCCCAACTGGCTAGCGGCCCGTACAATCGAAAAACAAGATAATCTCGCATCTTGCCTCCCACTTATTCTGTGACGAATTTGAGTAATTCATCAAAAGAGCCGGTACCCTCAAATACATTTAATGCATAGCGGCTATCTGCACACTCGCCATATACTTGATCGAATTTTTGCACTTGGTCGCTGAGCGCCGCTACAGCCGCTTGGCCTTGATCGGGGTCGTTAATTGGCTTCAGAAATGCCACCGACAATTGTCTTGGTTGGTATTCGCCCTTCTCGGCTAAAACAAAACTCGCGTAAGCGCGTGAAGCAAAGCTATTTTGTTTACCTGAAGGCGCAACTTTTACCGCCGCTTCCGTCAAGGCTTTGATCGCACTATCGGCCAATGCCTCATCGCCCTGCAAGTTTTCAATCAACTGCGTTTTGTTGATGCAGATATAGGAATAGAATAAAGCCGCCGCAAACCCCGCTTCGCCAAGGTGCGCGGAGCCCGCGTCCTCCTCTTTGTTGTTCAAATCGTCCACAGCAGTAAAGTAATCATCTTCCACAACCACGCTATGAACACTTAATGCATGCGCGACTTGGCAGGCGGCCTCCACGTTAAACGATGGAGAAGAGGCTAGCATACGGCCAAACAAAGCGATGTCGGCTGCTGCATGATCTGCCTTCAATAAGTCCAGTTCTTCTTTGTTTGGTGCACGATTTTCTTCTGCCAATACCGCAACCAAAGAGAGTGCAGCATCCTGTTCTTCTGGGCTAATATGAACAAGCTGTTCGATGTCTAATTGATCTTTTTTAATTTGGCCAAAAACACCCGCTATCTCTGCCGCCCATGCTTTGGCGGATTTTTCCGCAACGCCGTGCTCGACAAGCGCATTATATAACTGACGACCAAAACGTTTGGTCCGTATCCCAATTTTACCTGCCAGTGCCGTTTCAAAGACTTCCGATGTCCGCCAATGGCGTTTTAAACTTTGCGAGCTCACTCGCAAGCGCTCAAATCCACCCATCTTTGCGGTTTTGGGACGACCTAAATCGTCACGGTTCAGGTTAGAAGGCGCATAAGAAGTAAGCAGGTGTAGTTGAATAAATTGACTCATTATCTTTTCCTTTTTGTCTATTTAGTGCCCGCTGCACGGTAATAGTCCATTGCCCATTGAACAGTGATTCGTTTATCTGCTTGGCGAGGATAAAATTGGCGGTATTCCTCAAACCATTTATACATATCTTTCGCTAGAGTTGAGACCAAAACACTATGATCAAGCTGATGCAGGATCCTTCTTAAACGACGCAGAAATTCATCCGGTGTCTTGGCATCTTGTAATTGTGCAAAGCGAAGCTCACTCACTCTCGATTTATCGCTTTTTGTTTTGCTTCCCGCAGCTGTGGCTAGGTTTTGTGCGCTATCATGCTTCACATGTACTAGCGCACCAGCAATAGTTGCCCAGCATTCCATGTCATTTGATGTAGCATGCTCCGTGATGGATTCAGGCAAGCTTTGCCATAGGGCACGAAACCCTGGCGTCAGCATAACGGCGTCAATATCTCGACAACGTTTTAGCTGTGCTTTTTGTGCGTTAGAGGCTGGCGTGATGCCTTTCTTGTATAATTCATTCGGTGATAAGTACATACTTYGCCACCAGCGTAAAACACTATGTTGTAGTGTGCTATCCATTAGGCGATCTCCTTATCAATCGCAATACCGTGTTCACGAATAAACGCTTTTATATCTTTACTATTAAATATCCACCGGCTCAATGCCTGTCGCGCCTTTATCCGTCTCGCCATATTTCTCGCGTTGCCAAGCTCGGCCATCGCGTAACCATCAAATAAGTCGAAACATACACCACGTAATGTGGTGAGCCATTTTTTTGCTTGTTCCGGCGTTAAGCTCTCGTCTTCTTGCTCTATATTTTCAATCAACAGCGACACAGCAGTAAAAAAAGCAGACTCCGTTTTCTGCCAGAACGCGAGATCAATAAAAGATGTATCGCCTTTCGCATCCTTTGGACGATCAAACCACGCGTGTTTGATTTGTTCACGTAGCTGCTTAAGACTTTTGACCGATAAATCTTGCAGTGTGTTAACCGCTGTTAACACATCGTCTTGCTGCTCTTCGCTAAAAGCAAATAAAGGCAATTCGCTGTTATACCATCCTCTCGCTTTCATATTATCCATGTCATAACCGAAAGCTTTGAGGCGTGGACTGTAACCTAATAACTTTTCGTGCCTTTGACTTAGAGCGTAATAGTGAGAAATCACGGTTGCACATTTATAGCCTTGGACGTCACTACTTAGTGTTAATGTGTCCCAAATTTTATAGGTGATACCACCAGGTTGCGCTTTAACCGAAAAAGGGGGTTCTTCAGGTTTTTTGGGGTTAAATCGATATGGTGTTAGAGGATGAGACCATTCTCCATCATAATTGGCGCCATAATTTTGCGTCCGGTAATAGTTAACGACTTGCTCAACCTGTTGACCTAGTAATTGACACTCTGCGTCACGATGTTCAACTTCTAGGCGGATACGTCTTGGCATCGCCCAATAAACATGTAACGGATGAACAGCATTAGCAAAAACTTCACTGCCCTTTTTCTCACTTGTCTGCGTAGGAGCAAGCCACGGGAAGACGGAACCATCTGTAAAATTAGGCGATGGATACCGCCAAAAATCTTTATTGATAATATTAAGCCAAAGCTTTTCCCACAGACTGGCCTCGCTTGTTACTGGCATCACTAACGTTGTTAACGGTCCGCCACCACGCAAACCGACACGATGTCCAGAACCACCAGCAGGCGCATTGATTTGCATGGTAAACAAAGCCAAGGCCGCCATATCGAGGGACAACACTTGGCCAACACCCCGCTTGATAAAATGATCGGTATTGTTCTTTATGCCGTTCGCCCCGGGCGCTTCTATCAATAGCCCTGAGACCGTGGTAGATGGTGCATCCTCGAGCAGATCAAAATCCTGCATAAATAAGGCACCATTTCCGTCAACATTAAAGGCATGACTGACCTGATTAAACGCCTCTTCCAAAACAGCATCGGCCGGTGGCGTTTTAAAGTAATGGTGCCATTGTGACAAATCTTTTGGCGCAAACGCGGTTTGCAATAAACCAATGGTAAACTGATACGCCGCGCCATAGAAATCGGCCCTTGGTAGTGAGAAATCTACGACGTTGGGATCACATATCGCAGTAATCGGCCGTTTCTTAACGTCGCCATTACGATGGATATAATCCAACCATGGGTCTTGAATTAAATTCATGTCGCCTCCTGTGGCCGCTCGTAAAACCCTTTTTCCTCGCTATAAGCAAAACGAGAATCGTTTTCGGGCAACCAGACTTTCATATATTTCAGCTGAGGGTGTTGCTCGATCAATTTCGCCAATGCAGGTTCAAGCCGCTCGGGAAAAGGTGCAAGTTGATCGGCATACTTTCTTTTTGACAGCTTGACCGTGCTCAGCGCCACTGAGAATCGATTGTCTTTTGCTATTGGCACAAGCTCACCTGCTTGCACGTTGACCAACAACACATCCACGGTTTCTATGTCGTTGTATCGAGTACTAATGTCTGTGTCGTCATCAAACCAATACTTTGCGCTGCGATCACAATAACCATATTGCCAATCAATACATTGAGACTGTGCTTTCGCGCCAATACTGTATGTTTTCCCCAAATATTCTTCTTCCATAGGTTGAAGCGCGGTTGGAATTTGTGCCAGTGCTTCGTCACTGTAAACGGCTTCTACCAATTCGCGTGCATGGGTTGGCATACAGATTTCGCCTAATTCGCGTAGTTTTCTAAGCCCCAACCAAAGCCGTCCAGGTGAGCGATAAACAAATTGCGTGGGTTGAAAATGACGGCTGAGCCAATCGGCTTTTGGCTCGTCTTCCCAAGAGGGGGCATGAATATAGAGAACAGGAGGATCGCGTTCGTCGTCACCTTGCGTAATATAGGCACCTTGTTTGTTTCTTTTATGACGGTGCAAACGTCCCGCGCGTTGAATCAAGTCATCGATCGGACAAAGATCGGATATCATTACATCCGCGTCAGCATCTAAGCTCTCTTGGAAAACTTGAGTCGCAATTAAGACACGACCTTGACGCTCCGATTGCGAACTGCTTTTACCAAAATTATCGAGGACGGTTTTCTCAATATTTTTCCGATCCGCCAGAATAAATCGGCTATGAAATAAATGGCACCTTTCCGGGTGATCAAGCCGACTAAGTAACGTTTCATATGCTTCACGTGCGTCATCTACAGTATTTCTTATCCAGACTACGCATTGTCCTTTGACAACCGCTGTCAACACAGTTGCTAAACAGTCATCAAACTGAGTGAGCATATCTATTGCAACCGCAGGTTTTTGTTTAGCTTGCCGAGAAATAGCGGTTTCTTTCAGCGCTGGGGCTTTATCAATCGCCACTTGGGTAGCTAAAGGGAAGTGATCCTGACTTGGAATCACAGGGGTTAAACCGGCGGCTTGCTGCCACACTTGGCATAAGCGTTGCCGTTGTTGCTGAGACAAGGTGGCCGTTAACAATATAACCGAGCCGCCCTGATGCAGATGCAATGATAATAAGCTTTCTAACAAGGCGAGCATATATTCATCCGCTGCKTGGATTTCGTCAAAAATCAGGACCTTTCGATTCAACCCTAGTAAACGCAAAGATTGATGCCGTCGAGGTAATACAGCGAGCAAAGCTTGATCAATGGTGCCCACACCAACAGGTGCTAATAACGCTTTTTTACGCGAATCCGCAAGCCAAGCATTACATTGTGCCGTTACGGTTGCATCACGCTGGTGATAATTGCTATCTACCGTAGCTGTAGTATGCACCATTTCTCGAAATCGGTCATTCATATCACGTGCGCCGTGTGCCAACGTAATACTGGCTAATTCTCCCTCACCGAGTTTCACCATTTGCGTATAATGATTGGCGACTCGATCAAACATGGCATTAGATGTCGCCATGGTCGGTAAGCCAAAATAAAATCCGTCGGCCGCGCCTGCAGCCATGAGTCGGTGTGTGAGTGTGAGCGCGGCTTCTGTCTTCCCTGCCCCTGTCATATCTTCTAAGATAAACAGCTGAGGTTGGTCGTTGATTTCTACCGACGCCGCCCAAGCCTGCAAAGGTGTTGGGGAAAAGGGAAAGATATCGGAAAAGGCACTAAAAGGTGTAATTGTCGGTGTGCGAGATAAGTCGGTATAGTCCAGTGCTTGTTCGGCACATGTCAGCGCGTAATGCCAATACTGTTCAAGCGGCTGAGGCTGAGAGACGTAGGGAAAAAAGTGAGTATCTGAACCCATCCAATCCGCTAGCACAGCCAGCCCTGCTAGTTGCCAGCTCACTTGTTCAAGTCGCGCTCGCCAATCATCAGACGACAATGTCTCAATGTTGATTTTGGGCTGAAACAACTCATTAATATCAGCAATAAATTCTGTCACCGCATCATGATTGCGCGCTTCCGTGAATGATCTCATCCGCCTCGGCGTTTGCCGATTGACTGGCTGACCGTGATGCCCTAATACACATTGCGCCAGCACGTCAACTGTTTCATATACAGCTGTTTCATCATCTATTGAACCAAGCGATTGGCCACAAATCGCGTGAATAAGCTCAGTCTCATGCTGCTGCCAGAAATAATACCCTAACCTGTCATGTCGATATTCTCGCCCGTCATATTCTTTTTTGCTTTGAGGGTTTAGCAAAGTAGCGGAAACACTGAGGTTCAATTCCTGAAATGCAGACGCATACTTACCCAAGTCATGAAGTGATATCATGAAACACCATAGGGTTCGTAGCTGTTCTGGAGATAGTTCGAGAAATTCTGCGATGGCTTTCGTGAGCGGCCGCTCTTTATGAAGGAGGTGATAGCTAACTGCTGCTACGTCCAAACAATGATAGGCTAGCTGGTGATATGAATCCCCGTCTCCTATGTCAGTACTGGCCTTTCCCCAATAGGAAAAATAAGGCTTTTCGTTATCCACAACCTGTATCCACGTCCTATGTTTTTTAGAACGCTAACATAGGCAAGTCCAGCCAGCAATTTAGCCACTTGATTTATGTGAGTTAGTAACGACTCGAGACTACCGTGATATATACTCATTATAAATAAGATGGCACACCGAATTACTCATCACAATCAATGCGTAATTTGTGCCATCCTAATCAATAACAATTATTTACCCGCGGTAATATCGCTGTGGCACAAACGGCATTTTTTCGACCGTCATAGGCAATTTCTTGCCACGCACTTCAGCGTATACCTCGGTGCCGGGGGCAATAAACTCAGGTGGGAGGTAACCCATCGCCACGGGCATCCCTTTAGTAGGGCCAAAGGTGCCACTGGTCACGATGCCAATTTGGTTGTCGTCCGCATCAAACAGTTTACTTCCTTCACGGACCGGCGCTTTGCTTTGACCGACTAAACCAATCCGCTTCCGACTCACCGCTTTAGTCGCTATTTGATCCAAAATGATTTGCTCACCGGGAAAGCCACCTGCGCGCTCACCATCAGCGCGACGAACTTTACTGATTGCCCAGATTAAGGTTGCTTCAACCGGCGTAGTGGTGGTGTCCAAATCATGACCATACAGGCATAAGCCACACTCCAAACGCAATGAATCCCGCGCACCTAAGCCAATCCATTCTACTGCCTCATCATCGAGCAACGCTTTTGCCAACGACGCAGCATGCTCAGCCGGCACCGAAATCTCAAACCCATCTTCGCCAGTGTAACCTGAGCGACTCACCACACACTCAATGCCGTTGACCACAATAGGCTGAATATCCATAAAGACCATCTCACTGACCTGCGGGTTAAAGGTCGCCAGCACCTCGGCCGCTTTTGGTCCTTGCAAGGCCAGCAAAGCGCGATCGTCAACAACATCGACGGTCACATCCCCTTTAAGATTATCGCGCAAATGCTGAATATCCTGGGCTTTGCAGGCGGCATTGACCACCAAGAACAAGTGATCGCCTAAGTTCGCAATCATGAGATCATCAAGAATCCCACCTTGCTCATTGGTAAACACCGCATAGCGTTGTTTTCCTTTCGGTAAATCGACGACATCGACAGGCACCAATGTTTCGAGCGCTTTCGCGGCGTCATCACCATGGAGGCGAATTTGCCCCATATGAGAAACATCAAATAATCCCGCCTGTTCGCGGCAATGCAAGTGCTCTTTGCGCACCCCTAGCGGATACTGGACTGGCATTTCATAACCCGCAAAGGGAACCATTTTTGCCCCCATATCAAGGTGCAAGCCGTGTAACGGGGTGGTTAGTAACTCTGCCATCATTCTCTCCATATTGTGCCTGCGGGCATCATGCCCACGTGAAGCAAGGCGTTTGTGTGGTCATTAAGAAGCGGTCACCCATAAGATCAATGCATCGGCGTCACTCACTGACGCCAACATGTGTCCCATGGTGGCGTCGTAATACACGCTATCGCCCTCATTGAGAGTAATCGCTTCATAAAACTCAGAAAAAAATTGAATGCTACCTTCAAGTACCAGCAAAAATTCTTCGCCGTCATGTCGGATCCAATCACTGTAATCCTCAAAAGCACGCGCTCTTACTCGCGATTTAAACGGCATCATTTTTTTGTTGCTTAACTGTGTGGCCAGTAATTCATGCTCATAGGTGCCGGTAGGGTGCGCTCTGCCCTGGCCCGCAAACGTCACATCTCGCCTTCCCGTTGCCTGCCGCTTTTTTGGCGGAGCAAATAACTGCGGGATATCAATGTTCAACCCGTGCGCGAGTTTTTGCATGGCTTGAAAGGTGGGAGATATCTGCTCATTTTCAATTTTGGACAACGTGGAACGCGCCAAGCCAGTGCGCTGGCTTGCTTCTTCAAGCGTTAACCCTAACCCAACCCGTACGGCTTTTAAACGCGGGCCCAGCCGCAATGGCGCAATGGGTTCGCGTGCCTCCCCCTCATGTTGCGATCGTTCTACCTGCATTGAGGGGTACACATCCTGTGTTGATTGATTGGTTGTCACCTAATTGTCGCCCCTATCGGTTATCTCACAGTATGACGCTTTAACGCCTTAACATTTTTAACAAAAAAGTTTCCTATCGGAAAATAGTGATGCCATAAACGTGACATAGCAAGCGAATTGGCACAGGCACGCTACGCGCTCTCTTCATCACCACCCCACCTCGCTTAAAATCAAATATCATAAAATCAATGTATTATATATCCACTCACGAATACTGTTCCACGTAATCACTGACGAAAAGCGATGTTTTCATCAACATGGATTTGCAATTTACCCTATCTTAAGATAAAAAGGCAAACGTTTGCGCTGCATTGATTGAGAGAGAAAAGGTGAGGTTTTGTCTTCAGGATCACAACATAGGTTTCTTATTGGAAATTTATTTTGCGGAAAAGTGAACGCTTAGGTACGTTAACAAAATGTTTAAATTAATGGTAAAGCGCGAGAGCTCACCGCTTAACTGTTTGCTGTAACGTGAAGCAATGTCGGCAACACCCGTTGGCATGTAGGACAGTATAAATAATGATAAAAACGTACCTTACTGATCGAGGAGGCAGGCCATGAGTCACAGCATGTTTGACCTGTTCAAAATAGGCGTGGGGCCTTCAAGCTCACACACTGTCGGGCCCATGGTTGCCTGCGCACGTTTTTCGCAACTTGCGTCGCAAACGCTCGCGCTCGATATGATCCATCGTGTGACTGTCGATTTATACGGCTCTTTGGCGCTGACCGGAAAAGGACATGCCACGGATGTCGCTTGCGTGATGGGATTGATGGGCGAAATGCCCGCGACTATCGAATCAGATGAAATCGATACCATGACTAATATGGTTAAAAATGGTGGCGAACTGCCCTTTGCCGGCCGGCATTATATTCGATTTAACTGGGAGGCAGATATTGCCTTTCATTATGATCAGGTTCTCCCCGCGCATCCTAATGGCATGACTGTCAGCGCATATGATAAAGCCGGTGACTGCTTGACCAGCAAGACCTATTTCTCTGTCGGTGGCGGCTTTGTGGTCGAAGAGGGCGAAACGGATGCCTTGGCAACTAATTTCACGCCACCTTATCCATTTGATAGTGCGGCAACGCTGCTGGCGCAATGTGATCGAACCGGGATGAGTATTAGCGAATTGATGTTCACCAACGAAATTGCGCGCGCCCAGTATCATGACTCGGCAGCAACGCATGAAACCGTCAATCAAGGGCTCGACCATATATGGCAAGTGATGCGTGAGTGTATTGATCGCGGGGTTCAACAAGGCGGCGTGCTGCCAGGCGGTTTGAACATCAAGCGACGCGCCAAAGGCATGTACGAGGCCATTCATGACAAGCAAGCCCATGGATTACCGACAGATACCAATGATTGGGTCAACCTGTTTGCCATGGCAGTGAACGAAGAAAACGCCGCCGGTGGCCGAGTCGTCACCGCACCGACTAATGGTGCTGCCGGCGTGATCCCTGCAGTACTGGCGTATTACGATAAATTTGWATCGCCCAATAACCCTGAAGGCATCCGCACCTTTATGGCGACTTCCGCGGCTATCGGCTCTTTGTACAAGACCAATGCCTCTATTTCGGCAGCAGAAGTCGGTTGTCAGGGAGAGATTGGCGTGGCGTGCTCGATGGCAGCAGCCGGATTAGCCGCAGCCATGGGCGCAAGTAATCAACAAATTGAAAACGCGGCAGAAATCGGCATGGAGCATAACCTCGGCCTCACTTGTGATCCAATAGATGGCCTCGTACAAGTCCCTTGCATTGAGCGCAATACCATGGGTGCCGTGAAAGCGATTAACGCGACTCGGTTGGCAATGGGTGGTGACGGCCAACACCATGTCTCACTCGATAGCGTGATTAAAACCATGCACGAGACCGGCCTCGACATGATGAGTAAATATAAAGAAACCTCACAAGGTGGCCTCGCTACCAATGTGATCCCGATTAATGTTGTGGCCTGTTAGCCACCATCGCCAACAAGGAAAGCAAAATGAAACCGAGCTACCCAAATGTAGAATTGGAGCAGTTTTTCTCCACCAATTTATCGGAATCCGATGGTGCCGTGATGTCAGCCGTGCAAGCCGAACACAAACGCCAACAACAGCAAATCGAGCTTATCGCATCAGAAAACATCGTTTCGCAAGCGGTGATGCAAGCACAAGGTACTTGCTTGACCAATAAATACGCAGAAGGCTATCCAGGCCGTCGCTATTATGGCGGCTGTGAGCATGTCGATGAAGTCGAAGCCATTGCTCAAGCCCGTGCCAAACAGCTGTTTAACTGCGAGTTTGTAAACGTGCAGCCGCACTCTGGCGCACAAGCCAACGGTGCCGTGATGCTGGCACTACTGCAACCTGGTGACACTATTTTGGGTATGTCACTGGATGCCGGAGGCCACCTTACTCACGGGGCACGCCCTGCGTTATCAGGCAAGTGGTTTAATGCAGTGCAATACGGTGTTAATCAAGAAACTCTAGAAATTGATTATGACGATGTCGCGGCTCTTGCGCGTGAACACCAACCTAAGATGATCATCGCCGGCGGCAGCGCTGTCCCACGCCCAATTGATTTTGCTCGCTTCCGCGCGATTGCCGATGAAGTAGGCGCATATCTGATGATCGATATGGCACACATTGCCGGTTTAGTGGCCACCGGCGCCCATCCATCGCCACTGCCGCATGCGCACGTGGTCACCACCACCACGCATAAAACCCTGCGTGGTCCACGCGGTGGCATGATCCTCACCAATCACGAGGACATCAATAAGAAGATCAACTCGGCCGTGTTCCCCGGCCTGCAAGGCGGTCCATTGATGCACGTGATTGCCGCGAAAGCCGTGGCATTTGGTGAGGCGCTAGAGCCTGAGTTTAAATTGTATATTGATCAAGTGGTTGCTAACGCCAAAGTACTGGCTGAGGTTCTACAAACGCGTGGCTGCGACATTGTCACGGGCGGCACCGACACTCATCTGATGTTGGTTGATTTGCGCCCGAAAGGTCTAAAAGGCAACCAAACCGAACAAGCACTCGAGCGCGCGGGGATCACTTGTAACAAGAACGGTATTCCATTCGACACCGAGAAGCCAATGATCACATCGGGTATTCGCCTCGGTACACCAGCCGGCACCAGCCGCGGTTTCGGCACCGAAGAATTCCATCAAATCGGTGAATGGATTGGCGATGTATTAGATGCCCTAGTTGAGGAACCAGACGGCAACGCTGAGGTTGAAGCGCGGATTCGTAAACAAGTGCAACAGCTATGTGCCCGCTTCCCGCTTTATCGTCAATAAAGGCACAGCAATAAATAACCATATATCAATTACTTAGGATTATGAGGCGGTAAAATAGTATTTGCCTCAATTTACAATGTAAATTGCTCATAAATCGAGCAGTTCGTAATTTAGCAGGAGAGTAGCAAATGGACGCGACACTGAAGTATTCCGAAAGCCATGAGTGGGTCAAAGACAACGGCGATGGCACAGTCACCATGGGGATCACTGATCATGCCCAAGGCCTACTTGGCGATGTCGTGTTTGTCGATCTACCTGAGGTGGGTGACAGTACTGAAAAAGGTGAAAGCTTTTCTCTGGTGGAATCGGTAAAAGCCGCCTCTGATATCTATGCACCGGTTGATGGTGAAGTTGTCGCCATTAACGACGATTTAGAAGACAGCCCAGAGTTAGTTAATGACGAACCTTTTGAGGGCGGCTGGATTGCCAAGATTAAACTCGCTGACGACACCAACTTGGATCATCTGATGGATGCGGATGCTTATGCCGCCGCCATCGACGACTAATTCAGGACGAATATCATGACTAAAACGCGTTTACTCGATAGCTTAGTGGCTGATAGCGATTTTATTGCTCGCCACAATGGACCGGATATCAAACAACAAGACGCTATGCTGGCGGCGATCAATGCCACCAGCCTTGAGCATGTGATTGAAGAAACCGTTCCTGCGGATATCCGTTTGCCGAAGCCGCTTAATCTGAGTGCGCCGAAAAGCGAAACCCAGATGCTGGCGGAACTGAGCGACATTGCTACGCAAAATACGATAAAGCGTAGCTTGATTGGCCAAGGTTACTACCACACTCATACCCCACCGCCTATTTTACGTAATGTGCTGGAAAACCCTGGCTGGTATACCGCTTATACGCCCTATCAGCCCGAGATCTCGCAAGGCCGATTAGAATCCTTACTGAACTTCCAGCAAATGGTAATGGACTTAACGGGGATGGATTTGGCCAACGCGTCGCTGCTCGACGAAGCCACTGCCGCGGCGGAAGCCATGACCCTGTGTAAGCGTGGCGGCAAGCACAAAGGCAACGCCTTTTTTGTTGCCAGCGATGTGCACCCACAAACCTTGGATGTGATTAAAACGCGTGCCAACTTCTTAGGTTTTGACATCATTGTTGATGACACGGACAAGCTGGATCAGCACGATGTATTTGGCGCCCTACTCCAATACCCCGGCACCACCGGCGAAGTGCGCGATCTCAGTGCGCTTATCGCAGAAGCACAAAGCAAGAAGACGCTGGTCGCGGTTGCTACCGATCTGCTTTCACTCACTTTGCTTAAAGCGCCGGGTGAAATGGGCGCGGATGTAGTGATTGGGTCGGCACAACGCTTTGGTGTGCCTATGGGTTACGGGGGCCCACACGCCGCCTTTATGGCGACACGCGACAAGCTAAAGCGCACCATGCCTGGCCGAGTGATTGGCGTATCGGTCGATAGCAAAGGCAACCAAGCCCTGCGCATGGCGATGCAAACGCGTGAGCAACATATTCGCCGTGAAAAAGCGACTTCCAATATTTGTACCGCTCAAGCCTTGCTGGCCAACATGGCTGCTTTTTACGCGGTGTATCACGGTCCAGAAGGCTTAAAGAAAATTGCTCGCCGCGTGCATCACCTCGCCGCGCTGTTCGCCAAATCGGTACAAGCAGCCGGGTTGAGCCTCGCGCACGATAGCTTCTTCGATACCGTGACGTTTAACACGGGCGATCAAACCGATGCCTTGTATCAACAAGCGCAGGACGCCGGTTTTAACCTGCGTAAACTGGATGGCCAACTTGGCGCGAGCTTTGATGAAGCGAGCACACTGGCAGAAGTCAATCAACTGCTCACCGCACTCACCGGTCAAGGCGATGCAGATGCCGTGGCGAGCGACATTGAAGCCGATGAATTTGCCGCGATCCCTGCAGTATGCCGCCGCAGCAGTGCATACCTGACGCACCCTGTCTTTAACCGCTATCACAGTGAAACCAAGCTGATGCGGTATATGAAGGCGTTGGAAAACAAAGACTTCTCTCTCACCCACGGCATGATCCCGCTGGGCAGCTGTACCATGAAGCTGAACGCCGCGGCCGAAATGATCCCCGTCACCTGGCCAGAGTTTGGCGCCCTGCACCCGTTTGTGCCATTGGAGCAAGCCAAAGGCTATCAAACTCTGGGTAAATCACTGCGTGACATGCTGTGTGAAATCACCGGGTACGACGAGATCTCCATGCAGCCGAACTCAGGCGCGCAAGGGGAGTATGCGGGATTAATCGCGATTCAGCGCTACCATGAAAGCCGTGGTGACAGTCACCGCAACGTGTGCTTGATCCCAAGCTCCGCCCACGGTACCAACCCTGCCTCCGCAGCCATGGTCTCAATGAAAGTGGTTGTAGTTGGCTGTGATGACGATGGCAACATCGACATTGATGATCTGAAAGCCAAGATCGATAAACACCGAGATGCGCTCTCGTGCATTATGATCACCTACCCATCGACACATGGTGTGTACGAAGAAACCGTGCAGCAAGTGTGCGAGCTGGTGCACGAGGCAGGCGGCCAAGTTTACTTGGATGGCGCCAACATGAATGCGCAAGTGGGGCTGACAACGCCGGGCTACATTGGCTCAGACGTCTCGCACCTCAACCTGCACAAAACCTTCTGTATTCCCCACGGTGGCGGCGGCCCAGGTATGGGACCGATTGGCGTGAAATCGCACCTTGCGCCTTTCCTTCCCGGTCATGTGGAGCAAGGCGACGAATTTGCCGTCTCGGCTGCACCTATGGGTAGCGCCTCGATTCTTCCTATTTCATGGGCGTACATCGCCATGATGGGTGAACAAGGCCTGACGCGCGCGACCGAGTTGGCGATTCTCAGTGCCAACTATGTGATGGAACGTTTGCGTCCTTACTACCCTGTGCTTTATCGCGGCAAAAATGGACGCATTGCGCACGAATGTATTATCGATATTCGTCCTCTCAAAGAGGCATCCGGCATCAGCGAAGAAGACATTGCTAAACGCTTGATGGATTATGGCTTCCACGCGCCGACCATGTCGTTCCCGGTCGCGGGTACGCTGATGGTTGAGCCGACCGAAAGTGAAAGCCAAGAGGAATTGGATCGCTTCTGTGATGCCATGATTGCCATCCGCGAGGAAATTGCCAAGGTGCAAGACGGTGAATGGACGCTGGAAGACAACCCATTGGTCAATGCGCCTCACACCCAAGCGGATCTGATGGCAGACGAGTGGTCTCACGCCTATTCACGTGAGTTGGCTTGCTTCCCATCTGCCCATAATAAGGCAAGCAAATACTGGCCATCGGTCAACCGTGTCGATAATGTCTACGGCGACCGTAACTTGATTTGTTCTTGCCCTAGCATTGAAAACTATATGGATGAGTAATCCGTTCCGCTCGCGGAAAGAGTGATGTTAAAGGCGAGCCGCTCGGCTCGCCTTTTTTATGAATGGCTTTCTCTGGGCAAACGTTGACATAAGGGTATGAACTTTTAAATGTCGCTGACAAACGCTTGACAGATTGTTCTCCGAACACCGCTACATTCTGTGCCATCTGAAAAAGCAGTATTAAGGCACACTATGAAACCTATCGCTCTCGGTCTCCTGCTCGCACTTGGTCTCACCACTCAAGCGGTGGCGCAAGAAAAAACCAGCATCTCGGCGGGTCTCGCCGTTGATCAACAACTAAGCGCTGTACTGGAAATCGACGATCAATACCGTTTTACCCTCGGCAATGATGGCACCGCGTTTGATTATCTTTTTCAACAAGGCACTTTTGATAATCCCGATATCCCGGTTGATTGGTATGTAGGCGCTGGTGGCTGGGCCGAGTGGGACGACGACTATGGCGTTCGTTTACCGATAGGATTAGATTGGGAAATCACCAAGCAGATCACTGCCTACGGCCAAGTCCATCCAGAGCTTAACTTCCACGGCGGCCCAGAGTTGCAACTTGGCGGCGCGCTGGGCGTGACGTATTCATTCTAGTCACAGCAAGCGGTCATCTAAGCGTAGGTTAATGTCGTACTGAAAGCAGTCATCTATCTAAAAGGATCCACTATGCTCTCATTTTTAAAGCCGAATCCGGTTAAAAAGCTAAAAAAGCAGTACGACGCCAAACAACAACAAGCCTTTGAAGCTCAACGCAATGGCGATATCAGAGGATACTCACTACTCACCGAAGAAGCGGAAAAGATTGACCAACAGATTAAAGCCTTGGAAAACAAGGCTTAGTAACTTGAAGAAGGGTTAAATTGCCGTTTTACCAAGCGCTGGTATAAAGGGCAGCGTGCCAACAACTCGGTATGACTGCCCACATCCACCAACTTACCTTGATCCATCACCACAATGCGATCAGCATGTTGAATGGTCGACAAACGATGAGCAATAATCAAGGTCGTTCTATTGCGCATCAAGGTGGCCAATCCTTGTTGTACCGCATGCTCACTTTCACTATCCAGCGCGCTGGTGGCTTCATCGAGCAATAAAATCCGTGGGTCCTTGAGAATTGCGCGGGCAATCGCAATTCGCTGCCGTTGGCCGCCCGAAAGCCGCACACCACGCTCGCCCAAAAAGCTGTGATAGCCGTCCGGTAATTGCTGAATAAAGCCGTCAGCGTGCGCTTGAACTGCCGCCTCTTTCACCGCTTGCTCACTGGCGTCTGGCCTGCCGTAGCGGATGTTTCCTATCACATTATCGCTAAACAATGCCGGTTGCTGCGGCACCAATGCCATTTGTTGGCGCAAGGCTTGCGGGGACAAGCGGCGAATATCTTGTCCTCCCAGCGTAATCGCACCCGACTGCGGATCGTAGAAGCGTTGCAGTAACTCAAAGACCGTCGTTTTTCCGGCCCCCGATGGCCCCACTAACGCCACGACTTCACCAGGCTGAATAGCAAGATTCAGCGTATCAATCGCCGGCTGATGGGGCCGCGTGAGATAATGAAAGTGCACCGCTTCAAAGCGAATATCATTGCTCAGTGATTGGGCATCAACAATCGGTGAGGTAGCGGGAGTACGAATATGACTTTGCACGTGTAAAAGCTCCACCAAACGCTCCGTCGCGCCAGCCGCGCGCTGCAACTCCCCCAGCACTTCCGACAAGGTGGCCATGGAAGAGGCAACCATGATGGCGAAAAACACAAAGGCGCCCAAATCGCCTGCCGACATGGTGCCTTGAATCACATCGCGACCGCCGACCCATAACATCCCTGTAATCGCGCTGAACACAATCACGATCACCCCGGAAATGAGAATGGCTCTTTGTTTCACGCGCTCGCGTCCAATGTGATAGGCACGTTCCACCTCTTGCCCAAATGCGGCTTTGGCGTGATCTTCTACCGCGAAGCTTTGCACGGTTTTAATATTGGTGATGGCTTCACCGGCATAGCTGCCCACATCCGCCATCGAATCTTGGCTTTGCCGCGACAACGCCCGCACGCGACGGCCATAGATAAGTATGGGCACCAAAATAAAAGGCACGGAGGCCAGCACAATTAAGGTCAGTTTAATATTGGTGGCAAACAGCATGATGATAGCGCCCACACACAGCAACGCACTGCGCATCGCCATGGAAAAAGAGGAGCCGATGATGTTTTGCAGCAAGCTGGTATCTGTGGTGATCCGCGACATAATTTCGCCGCTGCCGTGGGTTTCAAAATAACTCGGATGCAGATCAATCACATGATCAAACACCGCTTGGCGAATATCGGCACTGACCCGCTCACCTACCGATGACACCAGATAGAACCGGAAAAAGGTGCCGATCGCGATTAATACCGTGATCAGCAAAATAAACTGTACCGCATTACCCAACTCAACCAGTGATTGCTGTGCAAAGCCTTGGTCGATCAAAAGCCGAACGCCGTGTCCGACCGAGAGTGTTAATGATGCGGTAAAAACCAAAGCCAGCAATGCCGCGCTCACTTGCCAACGGTAAGGGCGGATAAACGCAATAAGCTCCCACAATATAGTCAGATTTTTACTGTTGCGATTCACGGCAGATTGTTTCGATGAGGTATCCGTTGCGGTTTGATTTGCCATAAGTTCACTTAATGCTGTCCTTGCATGTTAAGGGCGGGTGAGTAGGATCATTAACTCGCGATTGTCGTTAATAAGTGCATCGATGGTGCATGTATCCAGCTCATTTAAAAATGCTTGTTTGGCTTTCGCTAATCGGTCTTTTAAACGGCATGCTGGAGTGATATGGCAAAACTCGACCGAGCAATTAACTAGTTCTAGAGGTTCAAGATCGCGTACCACCTGTCCGACGGTAATCGCTGTCGGCGCTTGCAGCAGACGAATACCACCGTTCTTCCCACGCACCGTTTGAATATACTCCAGCTGCCCTAAACGGTTGATGACTTTCACCATATGATTGCGCGACACACCAAACAAGCGCGTCACCTCGGTAATGTTGGTAAGCTCACCCTCTGGCAAGGATGCCAGAAAAATCAAGGTGCGAAGTCCGTAATCTGTAAAGCTGGTTAGTTGCATGTGTACCTCTTACTACCCAGTCAAATTGTAATTCTTCGATTGATTAAAAGATATATTTGAGATACAACTTAAAACATGCATTAAATATACATGTTTAGAGAGACGCTGATGTTAAGCCAACAAACCATTGATATTGTTAAATCAACTGCCCCTGTGCTCGCCGAAACAGGCCCGAAGCTGACGACCCACTTTTATCAGAGGCTTTTCCAACACAACCCTGAATTAAAAGATGTTTTTAATATGCGCCACCAGCAAAATGGCGATCAACGTGAGGCGTTGTTCAATGCTATTTGTGCGTATGCGCAGAATATCGATAACTTACCTGCCCTCCTTGGCACAGTAGAAAAAATCGCCCACAAACACACTAGTTTGTTGGTAAAAGCCGAACACTATCCCATTGTAGGTAAGCATCTATTAGCGACCATTGATGAGTTACTCGCCCCCGAACAAGCGGTACTAGATGCCTGGACGGAGGCGTACCAGGTGCTGGCGGATGTGTTTATCGCAAAGGAACAACAACTTTATCAAGACAGCCATGATCAAGTGGGCGGTTGGCAAGGGCTACGCGATTTTGTGTTGGTTGAAAAACGTCCAGAAAGTGAACAGGTCACCAGTTTTGTGTTTGCACCTAAAGACAGTCAGCCCGTCGCGCCTTTTACGGGCGGACAATACATTGGCATCGTCGTTAATCATACCGGTTTTGAACATCAAGAAATTCGCCAATACAGTTTGTCACACGCGCCTAACGGCCAGCATTATCAGATCTCGGTAAAACGGGAGCCACACGGTCAGGTCTCCAACTACTTACATGATGAGTTAGCTGTTGGTGGTACTGTGATGCTCACGCCACCGGCGGGCGATCTCAAACTGAACGTGGATCAGGGTACGCCCGTCGTATTAATTTCTGGCGGGGTGGGCGTAACGCCAATGTTAGCGATGTTAGAAAGCCTGACCGAACATGATGCGCCCGTCACTTGGCTGCATGCTACCGAGCACGGCAAACTGCATGCTTTCAATCATCCTGTCCGCAACCTCGCGCGTCAGCACAGGCATATCCAGACGCACATTTGGTATAACCAACCTCAACCCGCGGATACGCTTGGACAAGACTTTGATCATACCGGATGGATGGATCTGACTGCGGTGAGCGATACGTTCATTCCAGTCACGGTGCAGGTTTATCTCTGCGGCCCAGTTGGCTTTATGCAGCATGTCCAAACCCAACTACGCGCCTTGGGCGTCCCTGACGAACAGTTCCACTATGAGTGCTTTGGCCCGCATAAAGTATTATAGCTCGCTATTTCTCTTTCTTTGAGCAGCTAATCCCACGTTTCAAAGGTGTCGTTGAAATTATACAAAACAGTCAATATAATCATCACACCAAATTTTTAGGGTTTTCCTGCCTAATAATCTCACCTTTGAGAAGCTATTATGAGGTAAACTCTAGTTGCAACACTTTTAATCAAAAGGATTACCATGAAAAAATTTATCGCTATTGCTGCACTTGCTACCCTTCCACTCTCTGGCGCGGCATTGGCAGATTCAGATATCGGCTGTGGTCTCGGCACAATGGTATTTGATGGTCAACAAGGAAAGGTTTACAAAGTACTCGGCGCCACCACAAACGGCACCTCTGGTAACCAAACCTTTGGCATCACCTTTGGTACGCTAGGCTGTGATGGCACAGGCACCATTGATTCGCAGCAGAAGCTAGCCATGTTCATTGACGGAAACATGGATAACCTAGCGCGTGATATCGCACGTGGCGAAGGCGAAACGTTGGCAACGCTTTCTGAAGTTTGGGGCATCAAAGATGCAGACAAAGCAGCATTTAACGACGTTGCTAAGCAAAACTTTGCATCGATCGTAACCTCTGATCAAGTCACTTCACAAGAAGTACTGACCAACCTAAATACTGTTGTAGCGCAAAACGAGCAGCTTTCAACGTATAAAATTTAAGCGGTATAACGCTTGACGGTTATCCGCCAAACAGTGGCGGTTATTAAGTACGAAAGTGCCCTACTTGGGCACTTTCATGTTTCTGGACGTGAATCGTTGTACTGATATGAGACTTATTCATTCTCGCACCTCGCTATTTGTTCGTCTTAGTCTCATCATTCTTTCTCTCTTTAGCGCGCCGGCTTTTGCGAGTACGCCTGATTTTACCAACACGGCTACGTTTGCTAAGACCGCTACTGTTACGAAAAATAGTGACTTTGATATTCCCTCCTTGGCCAACCAAGCATACTGGCTAAAACTGATTCACTATCTACCTAACACGTTATCAGGCTATGAAAGTACGGTTGATTCAGAAGATTTTTTCCTTGCCGCTAACGGAAAGACACACCCGCAACAAGAGCTAGCAGCGACAATTAATGCGCTTTACCATGCCGATGCCTCCGTTGCAAAAGCAGCAAGGTGTCAATATCCCGCGCGTTTTACATGGCTCGAGTCTAAAGCAGGACGCACTGCACAACTCGATTGCCCTGAACTTGAGCGTTGGCAAAAGGTGCTTGATCCAGACGGCATGACGCTGGTTTTTCCAACGGCATTTATGAACAATCCCTCATCAATGTTTGGCCATACGCTGTTGCGAATTGACGCACAAGATCAAACACGAAATAAAGAATTGGTGGCATTTGCAGTCAATTTTGCTGCCGAACCCAGCCAAGATGACAATGCCGCCATGTATGCCGCAAAGGGGCTGTTTGGCGCTTACCCGGGGCAATTTACTGTGATGCCTTATTATCGTAAGGTTCGCGAGTATAACGACATTGAATCGCGAGATATTTGGGAATATCCCCTTAACTTGTCCGAGCAAGAGGTAAATCGTGTATTGCTGCATTTGTGGGAGATGCAAAGCGCGACCTTCGATTACTACTTTCTTGACGAAAACTGCTCATACCAACTGCTCGCATTGCTTCAGTTGGCTCGCGATGATTTAAGTTTGGTCGATGATTTCCCGTTTCAAGCGATCCCGTCAGATACAGTAAAAACGCTAGCCAGTAATGACTTGATTGAGACACCGAGTTTTCGTGCCTCGTTTGGCACTCGCCTATTAAATATGTCGCAACAAGCCTCTCCTGCGGTGTTTGAAGCCGCGAAAAAAGCGAAAAGTGGCCATTTCCCTGACCATCAGCAATATACTGACGAGCAATTGGCCGCTATTTATGAATTTGCTTACGAGTGGCTCAATTTTGATTTTTATGATCAAGCACTTCCTAGAGATCCCTATGCGCAGCGCCTCACTAAATTACTCAGCATGCGCAGCCAAGTCAGTGCAGCCTCTCCGTTTGAGTCCGTAGCTAATATCAATGTATCGCCGGATAAAGGGCACGGCTCTACACGTATTGGTTTTGGAGCAAGAACCGCAAAAAACGGTCTCGATGCCCTCTCGCTTGAATGGCGCGCGGCATACCATGACTTAATGGATCCCCAAGATGGCTTTGTGCCCGGCGCACAAATCAGCTTTGTTGATGTCGCTATCAGTCACGATGAAAACGGTAATACGCAACTGGATAAGCTTTATCTGATCGATGCAATGACAATCGCGCCGAAAAAACGGGTTTTCTCTAGTCTATCGTGGAATATCCGTGCAGGCTTTGACCGTTTACCAGGCACCGAGAGACAAGATAGCCGTTGGTTTGCCCAAGGGGGCGTAGGTCAGTCGTGGGGAGAAAGTGACGGTTTACATGCCTACGCTTTGTGGTCAACAGTATTAACTCATGGCGACGCCAGCGATAACCAATTTAATCTAGCAACCGGCATAGAATCAGGATTGCTATGGCAACTTGCTGATGACCATCGTCTCGGCGTGCAAGCACAGTATCTGCCGCTGCTTAATCGTTCCTCCCTGACACAATCACAAGTCGATATGACTTGGCACTGGCGCGTCACCGATGATTGGTCTATTCGCAGTAAAGCACGCTACCAGCACTGGGAGAACGAAGAGATGAGTGGTCACATTACTAGCTATTTTTACTTTTAAACACCTCAAATCGTGTGCCGTCCTCTCGAACTGACAGCAAGGAAATAGCACGCATCCCCCAGAAAAGCGGGTCTAATAGCATTCAAGATTAACGGCCCGCTTTCATAACAAGTTACTCCTCGGTTTTCCCTCCGCGCGTTTATATCCTTCTCTCACAATTAATAATATTTTTATCATCTAAATCGTCTACGCTTAGCTTAATGTTGTTACAAAACACCTTTGCGCTAGTTCATAAGCGCGATGAACAGGAAAGCAGATGATGAAAGATCTTAGTGTTGTCAAAAAAATAGGGCTCAGTTTTATTGCCGTTTTTATCGTTTTTGCCTCCGTTGCCATCATGTTTATGCTCGGCCTATCCTCGATAAGTAAAGATATCACACAACTTTCAAACAAAAGTCTCCCCTCGGTATCAATATTAAAAGGCATCCAGGTCGACATCACCAAAGTCCGAAAAGATGAATTTTCACTGCTACCAAACAGCGGTAACCCAAAAATATCGCAATGGTTAAACGATCTCGACCAATGGCGTGCCGATGTACAAGCTGGGATCAAAGCTTATCAAGCTCTGGACCTCACATCACAAGAAAAACAATCATTTAATGTGTTTAAGAAAACGTGGAATCAGTACATTGAGGAAACCCAGTCTTATAACCAGCTTTTAAGAAATGACGATCCTGACAAAGCGAATGAAGTCGTGTTAGCCAGTTTTGGGACCTATTCCGATGCGCTAAAAAGCTTGGATAACACACTCGAATTAAACGATGACTTAGTAAAGCAAATTGGGGCAGAAGCCCAGAGTGCAGCAACCGCCGCTCAGATAAATGCAGCCATTGGAACACTTGTGATCATTTTAGTGATTATGGCTGCATCTATTCTGCTTTCTCGCGCTATCTCTCGCCCAGTCGGTAAAGCGCTCGCGTTTGCATCGAGTATTGCCAAAGGTCAGCTCAACAACAAATTTGATGAAAAGGACTTGTCCAAAGATGAGCTTGGCTCCTTACTCAAAGAATTGGTGACGATGCAAAACAATCTTCACGGATTGGTATCAGAAATTAACGATTCTACTATTCAGTTAACTGCCGCCGTTGAAGAAGTGAGTGCGATTTCATCTCAAAATGCGTCAGGTATGCAAAACCAGCAGCAAGAGCTTGGATCGGTGGCGTCAGCGATGACCCAGATGCAAGCCGCTGTCAGTGAAGTGGCACAAAATACCGAAGAAGGCGCAACATCAGCGCATTCGGCAGCAGATATAGCAAAAAAAGGGAGTGGTTCATTAGCCGATGCGGTTAGCATTATTGAACGCGTATCTAGATTGATGCAAGACTCAGAGACGTTAACAGAGCAACTTAAAACAAGCTCCGAAGACATTAATGTCGTGGTTGATGTGATTCGTGGTATTGCCGAGCAGACTAATTTACTTGCTTTGAATGCGGCGATAGAAGCAGCCCGTGCCGGTGAGCAAGGCCGAGGGTTTGCTGTGGTAGCCGATGAGGTTCGCTCACTGGCACAGCGTACTCAAGAATCGACCGAGCAAATCGTTAATACCATCGAGACACTGCAAATAAACACGACTAAGGTCCGCGAATCCAGCCATGAATGCCAAACAGGCATTACGCAATGTGTAGAAACGGTCAGCGATACCGGCGAACAAATGCGGGAAATTGAAGTCTCTGTTGATGATATCGCCCAACGCAGTACCCAAATTGCTACCGCCTGCAGTGAGCAAAGCTCTGTCTCTAACGAGCTTAACCGCAGCGTTGAGAACATTAATAGTGCCTCAACGGAAATGGCCGAGGGGGCAACGCAAACAGCGATTGCCTGTGACCAAATCAGCAATCTTGCGCATAACTTAAAAACACGCATGGAAACATTTAAGCTTTAGTACATTATCTGATGCGTGCTATTTCTCCTGCACAATACTCGTTCAATGTTTTAGAACAAGATGCACAAGATTACGCCGTGTTCGCACGGCGTTTTTGTTTCTACACTGCATCTATTGTTCAGCGTCACCGCTGTTCAACATCGAATCAGTGAGGAGAAGCGTTATGATTACAGTACGTCATGCCAGCGATCGCGGTCAGGCCAACTTTGGTTGGCTACAAAGCCGCCATACCTTTTCATTTGGTAGCTATTACGATGCCCATCATATGGGCTTCTCTGCACTACGTGTGATCAATGATGATATCGTTTCGCCCGGCGCGGGCTTTGATACCCATGGACACCGTGATATGGAAATCATCAGTCTGGTGCTGGAAGGAGCAATAGAACACAAAGACAGTCAAGGCAACCGACAAACTCTACCCGCTGGCGAGTTCCAGCTGATGTCGGCTGGGCGTGGTATTTATCACAGTGAATATAATGCCTCGTCATCCCAGCCATTGTGTTTTTTACAGATTTGGATTGAACCTAACGAAAGAGGCGGAGAGCCGGGCTATCAGCAAAAAGATTTTGGCAACCAACCCGGCTTTACCGTCATTGCGACGCCAACGGGTGAGAATGGCTCGTTAAAAATAAAACAAGAGGCACGTTTGCTGCAACTTGTCTTGGCGCCGAGTGAGTCTGTTACCTTCGCTTTGGAGGCAGGACGCAACGCCTATGTGCATCAAGTTGCGGGCACTCTTAAGGTTGAAAACACATCTCTTTCTCCCGGTGATGGCGCGAAAGTCGAAGATATCCGTCACATCACCTTTAGTAATGTCGGCAACGAAATCAGCCAAACACTGGTATTTGATTTACCCTAAAGTGCCGATTAACGACTCAAAAAGACTCGGCCTGCAGGCTTATTTGCGCCACAGGCCTAATGCTATGTACACTGCGCGCCTCTTGTTAATATTTGAGGCCGTATGCTGACTCTATCCAACAAAGTAGCGATTCCCGACAGTGAAATCGAGCTCACGGCCATCCGCGCCGCTGGGAAAGGCGGACAAAACGTCAATAAAGTGTCGAGTGCCATTCATTTGCGCTTTGATATTCACGCCTCGTCACTGCCTGATGCCTACAAAGCACGCTTAATGACACTGTCCGATTCACGCATCTCCAAAGACGGCGTCGTGGTGATAAAAGCGCAAAACTACCGCACCCAAGAGCTAAACAGAGAAGACGCGTTAGAACGCCTCGCTGCGCTAATTAAAAGCGCGATGGTGGAGCAGAAAAAACGCAAGCCAACTCGGCCAACCAAAGCGTCACAACGCCGCCGCGTAGAATCCAAAAAGCGTAAGAGCCAGACTAAGTCTTTGCGCGGAAAAGTGGCGCCTTAATTCAAAATCGTCAGTGTGCGTTCTCAATAAAGACCTAATTCCACCTACCAGTTTTTCTTGCTAATCGGCGGTCAGATTGCTCTAATGTTACATGTAACATTTTCGGCTAGTGCATGAGATGACAGAAAAAAGAAACCGGGCCACCTTACAAGATATTGCTGACCGCGTCGGGATGACCAAAATGACAGTCTCGCGCTATATGCGCAATCCGGAGTCAGTCGCCCCTGCGACACGTGACAAGATTGCGGCGGTGATTGAAGAATTGGGATACATACAAAATCGTGTGCCCGCGATGTTATCTAAATCATCGAGCAAAGCCATTGGAATTGTGCTTCCTTCATTGTCTAACCAAGTCTTTGCTCATTTAGTCCAGGGCATTGAACGCGTGACTAAGGCACATGGCTACGACATTTTGATTACGCACGCCGGCTATAGCGAGCAGGCAGAGGAAGAGAAAATTGCCTCTTTGCTCTCTTATCAAGTGGATGGCTTAATCCTCACTGAAACTAACCACACCCCACGTACGTTACAAATGTTAAAAACCGCCGCCATTCCTGTGGTAGAAACCATGGAGCTTCCAGAAACGCCGATTGATATGGCAGTTGGGCTTGATCATGAGCAAGCCGCTTATGATGCAGTTCAAACGATGATCAACAAAGATAAAACGCAGATTGTGTATTTGGCGGCTCGTCTGGATACCCGCACTCAGCTGCGGCAAAAAGGGTACGAACGCGCGATGACACAGGCAGGACTCACTCCTCGCTGTGTTGCCACCGAGGAGCATTCTTCATTCAGCTTAGGCGAGACCTTACTTAACCAAACCTTGGCTCAGTATCCAGATTGTGACGGGCTGTTTTGTACCAATGATGACCTCGCCGTCGGTGCGTTACTTGCCTGTAAACAGCAGGACATTGAGGTACCTAAAACGCTTAGCATTGTCGGCTACAATGCGTTGGATATTGGCACTGTGGTCAGCCCAAGACTCACCAGTGTCGCGACGCCTCGAGAGTTAATCGGTGAGCGCAGCGCGACACTTTTGATTCAAGCATTAAGCGGTGAAACTATCACCGAAAAAGTGCATGCTATCCCACACACCATCACAGACGGTGGCAGCTTGTAACCATCACGGTTGACCGAGCGATCACGGAAATAGATACGTCGCTCCTTCATCGGCGCGAGACACCTGCTGACGCGCCGCAGCAAACAAATCACGTCCCCAGGTTGTAGCAGCTTGAGGCGTATTAGCTACATATCGTTGAGATAAGTCAGCATGGCAGGTCAATACGCCAGTATTCGCGTCCAATGTGATCAGATCGCCGTCTTGAATGGACGCCAACGCACCGCCATGCATGGCTTCCGGGCAGACATGCAAGGCCGCAGGGACTTTGCCTGACGCGCCGGATAACCGGCCATCTGTTACCAGTGCGACCTGATAACCCATTTTTTGCACATTGCCGAGAATAGGCATGAGTTTATGGAGCTCTGGCATCCCATTAGCAGCAGGGCCATTAAAACGCACCACCACAATCACATCTTGGTTGAGCTCACCGCGTTGATAGGCCTGCTCGACCTCGTGCTGACACTCAAACACCCGTGCGGGCGCACAAACTACGCGATGCGCGGGATCAACCGCTGAGACTTTGATCACCGCGTTACCCATATTGCCAGACAGCATGCGCAAACCACTAGTTGCACTGAAGTGTAAACCGGGCTGGGCAATGACCGCTGTGTCGGTTGATGGGGTGGCGGTTTCCCAAACAAGCTGCCCCTGATCTAATCGTGGTGTGGTCAGCTGGTCGCTAAATTGGCCGACGGCAGGCAAGGTATCGGCATGCAATAACCCTAGCGCATGTAAGTGAGCCATTAACGTCGGTACGCCTCCGGCCGCTTCAAAGGCATTAATATCGGCCGGCCCATTGGGGTAGACTCGAGTCAGCAAGGGCACTACACGAGAGAGCGCATCAATATCTTCCCACGTTAGGATAATCCCTGCTGCTCGCGCCATGGCCACCAAATGGATGGTATGATTGGTGCTGCCGCCTGAAGCCAACAACGCAACCACACCATTCACCACGCTTTTTTCAGTCACCACATCGGCTAATGGTCGGTAAGTTGCACTTTCGGCACACTGAGAGGCTAACGCTGTCGCTGCATAGCAAGTCAACGCTTGGCGCAACGCTGAGTCTGGTGGGACAAAGGCAGCGCCAGGTAAGATTAATCCCATCGCCTCGAGCACCAGTTGATTGGTATTGGCCGTACCATAGAAGGTGCAGGTTCCCGGGCTGTGATAAGCCTGACATTCCATGGCGAGTAATGCGTCTTTGCCTACTTCGCCTGCCGCATAGGCTTGACGCACCGCCACTTTTTGATCATTGCTGGTGCCCGTTGTCATTGGGCCGGAGGGAATAAATAAGGTAGGTAAATGGGCGTAGGCCAGCGCGCCCATCAATTGTCCCGGTGCAATTTTATCGCATACACCAAGCAATAATGTTGCGTCATACACATTGTGACTCAGCGATATCGCAGTCGCCTGTGCAATCACATCACGTGAAAACAATGACATTTCCATTCCCGGTTGGCCTTGGGTCACTCCATCACACATCGCAGGCACACAACCTGCCACTTGCGCGGTATGACCTAACGGCAGCAAAGCGGCTTTGATCTGTTCAGGGTAGTCAGCATAGGGCGCGTGCGCGCTCAGCATATCGTTATAGGCGCTGATAATCGCCACATTGGCGGTGGTCATATCCAGCATGTGCTGTTTGTCTTGTTGGCACGACGCCGCCACCGCATGCGCCATGTTACCGCAAGACAAACTGGTACGCGCTTTCCCGGTATCGGCTTGCTGTTGAGTCCGATTCAAAAACGCGATGCGCGTCGGTTGGCTGCGCTGGCATAACGCCTCTGTCACTGCCATCAATGTCGGATGTGTCATTCGGCATCCTCCTTGTCTTTTAAAGCGTTCACTGCACGTGTCACCACAGTATCAATGTCTGCATCAATGCCGACTCGGACCACATCAGGCTCATCGTCACCCGGCACCTCCAACGTGGCAAACTGGCTATCCAGCATATAGGTTTTCATAAAATGCCCTTTGCGCGCTCGAAGCCTTGCGAGGATCAACGCATAATCTCCGTCCAAAAACAAAAAGGTAACGTTCTGATTGCCATCTCGGATCTGGTCTCGATAGCGGCGCTTTAAGGCTGAACACACAATCACGCCATATTCATGTTTATGCTCCAAACTAAAAGCGGCATCGCTAATCCGGCCCAGCCAGGGAGTTCGGTCATGATCATCAAGCGGCTTACCCGTCGCCATTTTTTCGATATTCGCACGCGGGTGTAAGTCGTCTCCATCAATAAACTTTGCCCCTAAGCGCTGTGCCAACTTTGCGCCAAGGGTGCTTTTCCCCGAGCCACTGACGCCCATCACAATCACACTGCCAATTGTCATACCCACTCCTTAGCGAGATTTTAACCAGATCTCATTTTTGATAACGCATTCAATAATTGTCTTTATCTTAGTGTGGTTACCGGTAACATGTTACCGGTAACGTTGAGATTTGTGAAGTTTAACACAAACATCCTGGTCGGAAGAGGTGAGCCATGGAACTACTCGCACAAAGCCCTGAACCCACTACTTTACTCTTGATAGCATTGGGCGCTATCGCGTTGTTATTACTACTGATAATGAAACTTAAGGTGCATGCGTTTGCATCACTCACATTGGTCAGCTTAATCACTGCTTTGGCCACGGGGATCCCTACCGATAAGGTAGTGCCGGCCATGATGACAGGGTTTGGCGGCACCCTGGCGTCGGTCGCCTTGCTCGTTGGGCTCGGCGCCATGATTGGTAAAATTCTCGAAGTCACCGGTGGCGCAAATGTATTGGCCGATACGCTGATCGACCGCTTTGGCGAAGCCCGTGCTCCGTTTGCACTGGGTATCGCTTCTCTACTATTTGGCTTTCCGATCTTCTTTGATGCGGGGCTGATTGTGATGATGCCCATTATGTTTAGTGTCGCGAAACGTTTAGGTGGCTCACCGATAAAGTATGCCCTACCCGTCGCGGGTGCATTTGCGGTTATGCATACCTTCGTTCCCCCGCACCCCGGCCCCGTTGCGGCCTCAGATTTACTCGGCGCAGATATGGGTCTTCTCTTGGTCGTTGGGCTACTGGTTTCGCTACCCACTTGGTATCTAGGCGGTTATTTATTTGGTTTGTATGCCGGCAAGAAATTCAATATTCCCCTTGCGAAGGCGTTTTTAAATACAGAAGTGATGTTTAAAAACAAAAAGGACCATCCCACCTTTTCTACGGTGCTGATGATCTTACTCCTACCTGTCATGCTAATTTTCCTCGACACAGGCTTAAACGCACTCAGTGTTGCAGGTATCGTTGACGGCGAAAACCCATGGGTTGGTTTTCTGCGTATGCTGGGTAAAACACCGGTTGCACTGCTCATCACCCTATTGACCTGTTTGCTGGTCTTCGGCCAAAAGCTGGGTAAGAGTAAAATGGAAAAGCTGTGCTCTGACTCATTGGCACCGATTTGTGCGGTGATTTTGGTGACCGGTGCGGGCGGGATGTTTGGAGGCGTACTTCGTTCTAGCGGCATTGGTGAAGCACTCGCCAACATGCTGTCAGATACAGGGATGCCGATAATATTGGCCGCGTTTGTGATTGCTACCTGCTTGCGTGTCGCACAAGGCTCAGCCACCGTTGCACTCACAACCACAGCCGCGCTGATTGCGCCCACGGTGTCGCACACTGTCGGCTTATCTCAACTCGATTTATGCTTTATTGTCATCGCGATTGCCGGTGGAGCTACCGTTTTATCGCATTTCAACGACTCGGGTTTTTGGCTCGTATCACGTTTGCTCGAAATGGATGAAAAAACCACGCTAAAAACTTGGACTGTGATGGAAACCCTGCTCGGGACTATCGCGTTTGTTATCGTAGCGCTATTAAGCATTTTACTATAAGGGAATCCCATGACTGAACTACACCAACGTCTCAAGGCAATTCGCATTGTGCCGGTGATTGCGATTAATAATGCGGACGATGCCGTGCCGCTCGCTAAAACTTTGGTCGACAATGGCTTACCGTGCGCCGAAATCACCTTTCGTACCGACGCGGCTGCCAGTGCTATCCGCCAAATGCGCGATGCCTATCCCGAGCTACTGATTGGTGCCGGAACGGTACTGACGCCTGCACAAGTCGATGCTGCGATTGACGCTGGGGCGGATTTTATTGTTAGCCCTGGGCTTAATCCCACTACAGTAAAACATTGCCAACAACGTGGGATTGCCATCGTCCCTGGGATCAACAACCCGAGTTTGGTCGAGCAAGCCATGGAACTTGGTCTTGATACGTTGAAGTTTTTCCCCGCGGAAGCGTCGGGAGGCATTGCGATGTTAAAAGCGCTATCTGCGGTGTACCCGGTCAGCTTTATGCCAACCGGCGGCGTGAGTGAAGAAAACGTGAGCGATTATCTCGCGTTGCCCTCTGTACTGGCATGTGGCGGTACTTGGATGGTGCCCGCCAAGTTGATTGATGAGCAAAGGTGGGATGAGATCGCAGCACTGATTAAGGCGCTGTGATAGCTCTCGCATCCGTTAAGAAAAGATCGACCCCACTTATTGAAGATAATGGGGTCGCTCGCACGCATACCGCCTGTGCTTGCAACCTCGGCACATAGCCGATACCTTTTCCCGCCTGTTCATAAACAGACACTTGGTTAAAAGTAGGGGAAAGACGGCATGTTGGCACAAGCACTTGAGCAAATTTTTGGGTTTTCGTCATTTCGTGCGGGACAAGAAGCAGTGATCTCGCAGGTGATGCAAGGTGAATCGGCCTGTGCGATCTTTCCCACCGGTGCAGGTAAATCATTATGCTATCAATTGCCGGCCACACAGCTGCCCCACTTAACATTGGTGATTTCGCCTTTGCTGGCATTAATGCATGATCAACTTGCATTTATGACCCGCAAAGGCATCCCAGCGGCCACCATCGATTCAACGCAGACACCCGAACAAACCAAACAAGTGATGGATCAAGTCCGTCGCGGCGACATCAAGGTACTGATGATTTCAGTCGAGCGTTTGAATAACGAACGTTTTCGCCAGTTTATCACTCCTATCCCGATCTCGTTATTGGTGGTGGATGAAGCGCATTGTATCTCTGAATGGGGACACAATTTTCGTCCTGATTACCTCAAACTCCCTGCTTACCGACAGCAATTAAATATTCCGCAAGTCTTGCTTCTCACCGCCACCGCAACGCCGGCTGTGGTTGAGGATATGCAGACGAAGTTTGCCATCCCGGCAAATAACATCACATTAACGGGGTTTTATCGTCCTAACCTGCATCTAAATGTGGTCGCCGTGGAAGAGACGCAAAAACGGCAAGCGCTGGTTGAGCAGTTAAAGCCCGACCCCGATTTGCCGACCGTCATTTATGTCACCCAGCAGCAGACCGCGGAGAATATCGCCCAGTGGTTACAATCCCAGCATATATCCGCGACAGCTTACCATGCCGGTATGAGTCACGATGTTCGCGTGTCGATACAAGAGGCATTTATGTCGGGCCAATCGCCATGTATTGTTGCGACCATCGCCTTTGGGATGGGCGTCGATAAGGCGGATATTCGCCGTGTCATCCATTTTGATTTGCCGAAGTCGATTGAAAACTACAGCCAAGAAATTGGCCGCGCGGGACGGGATGGTCACAAGGCGACCTGCACGGTACTCGCTAACCAGTCGAGTCTGAATGTACTAGAGAATTTTATCTACGGCGATACGCCAGACAAAATGGCGATTCAGGGGTTACTGGAAGAAGTACAACAGGCAGGTCAACAATGGGAAGTCATGCTCCATAGTCTTTCACGGACATATAATATTCGGCTCTTACCGCTTAAAACCTTGCTCGTTTATTTAGAAATGGCCGGCGTGATCACCAGCCAATACAGTTACTTTGCCGATGTGAAATTCCAGTGTGTGGAGTCACCCGCCGCCATTACGGCCAAATTCCATGGTGAGCGACGCGAATTTGTTGCCCAGCTATTTGCATGCGCGATCAAAGCAAAAACCTGGTACAAGATGGATTTCCAACAACTGTGGCAACGCTTTGGAGCAGAAAGAAAGCGCGCGTTAACTGCATTGGAGTACTTTAACGAACAAGGTTGGTTATCACTCGCGACACAACAAGCCACACAAGTGTTTGGCGTGAACACCCACGAGATTGATATTCACGATCAAGCTGAGACGCTGTATGCCCTTTTTGCCAAAAAAGAACAGAGCGAGCTTGCCCGCATCAACCAATTACTGACCTTGTTATCTTCTTCAACCTGTATTAGTCAGCGCCTTGCCGACTATTTTGGTGATCATGCGGCACCAACCACCTGTGGTCATTGCTCGGTATGCCAAGGCGAGATCGCCCATTTACCTCCGCGCCCAGAATTACCGGCGATCGATGCGCAAGCGTTATCCTCATGGTGTCAGCACTTTGCGGCTGCTTGCGACGGCACGCCAACTTCGGCGGCAATGACGCGCTTTTTACTCGGCCTATCGTCACCGCTTCATACCAAAATTAAGGCGAAGGCCATACCTGGGTTTGGCGCCCTTGCATCTTATCCGTTTCAAACTATCAAAGAACAGGTGATCGCTGATCACGATACCTATCATTAAGAAGTGGCGATTTGATTCATTGACCTTTGCGTGCGTTAACACCCGTTTAAGCGGCTAGCCGAACAATCTCAGTGTTATGCAACAGCCGCGATCACCTTTATAACCCTATAGTTATAAGAAAACGAGACAAATTTATCCCAGAAGTTAAGAATTTATTCATATACTGATGATAAAGACGTGATGCGGTGACCACCGCACACTTAATGTATTGCCATATTCAGGGTTTATTTATGCTGCATTCTGGGGCGTTGTATGTTTTGGCCCGCCAAATTGTTTTTACACTGTGCGTTGGCGTGTTGTTATCGATAAGCCCCAGCGCTCACTCTGATAACAGCGAACAACCTGAGTCACAAAAACCTGTTTTAAAGGTGGCTAATTCGCATGCATGGCGTCCATTTTCTTATCTCAATAGCAACCAAGAACCCAGAGGGATCTTGATTGACTTTTGGAAAGAATTTGGCGACCGCAATGGCTATGATATCGAGTTTCTATTGACCGATTGGCAAACGTCAATCGATTTAGTGCGTACCGGTCAAGCTGATGTGCACGCTGGGCTCCTTCAGTCACCGGAGCGGTTGCAATTCATGGATTTTGGCACGCCTCTATTTGCCATTGATACGCAAGTATTTTTCAGTCAATCCATGATGGGCACGTCTGCTGACTTTGTCCTTTCTGGTGAGACCGAACATAAGATTGGCGTGGTACAAGGCGGGTACGAAGAAGAGTTTATGAGCGCTAACTTTCCAGACGTAGCATTGCAGCTTTTCCCGAATAACCAAGCCATGCTTGATGCGGCATTATCTGAAAAAATTCAAGCATTTGTGGCCGACCTGCAAGTGGCAAATTATCACCTTTATACCACCACGAACCACAACCTTTTTATCCCTGTCAGGCACCTTTATACAGAGATGCTGCACGCTGGATTTGCGAAAGGCAACGCGGCATTACTTAATCGCATAGACAATAAATTTGCTTGGTTAGATGACGATACTAAACGCCAGCTACTCAATCGCTGGGTCTATTATGACGTTGAAACGGTTTACCCTACACATTTATTTCCTGCTTTAGTCGCTATCAGTATTTTTATCGTTACCAGTTACATTGTCTTACTTAAGCGAACGGTCAAACAAAAAACGCGCGCGCTACAAACAGCCAACGATATGCTTCAAGATCAAGCCATTACCGACTCATTAACGCTGTTGCGCAATCGCCGGTATTTTTATCAATACCTCTATGACTTGGATAAAACGAGAGGCGACATCGCACTAATGGTTTTTGATATTGATGACTTTAAAGCATTTAACGATGGTTTTGGTCATGCTCATGGGGATGAAGTGCTCTGTTTTGTGGCTAAAACGGCGACAACTCTATTGCCGAAAGATGCCATTATCGCCCGTATTGGCGGCGAGGAATTTGCAATACTCCAATACTTCTCAAGTGCAGAGGGCGCCTTGGCACAAGCAAGGGTTTTATGTGAAGAGATTGCGCGACAGAGTTTAGCGTTATTTAATCACGCGTCTAAGCCTGTCACGATCAGTTTAGGCGTTGCTTATTATCCTAGCGGCATGCCTCACAGTGAAATTATCGATGCTGACAAAGCCATGTACCAAGCCAAAAAACAGGGTAAAAACTGCGCGGTTCTACACGTGCTGTAACCCTTTACTCGCGGCTACACAACCACTGAGCTAATCGTTGAACATGTCTTGACGAAACAAAAATAATAGTAAACGCAATGGGCCAAGCAACGATAAAGGCCTCTAACCAACGCCAAACAAACCCACTGCTCAGCCCGGTATTCACAGCGGTGATTACCGCTGTCATCAACGTCACCATTAACACTGACATCAGAAACGGCGCAACAATAGGGAAAAATCGTTTTGGTAACATACACACCCAATAATTTAGCAAGTACTAATGCTTATAGTAAATGAGCAAGCAGAAATAACAAGTGGTGTTACTGCGTCGATCAACTATAGCAGATCAACTTCCCCCCTAATTTGTAATATGACATGGTCACTTGATGGGAAACGCCATCGCGGCTACCGCTTATTGTAGCCGCGCAATGTTTAGACTGTTTTTTGCTCTGCTAAACGTGATAACACTCGAGTGAGCAAGCGGATCCTTGGTTCAATGGAGTCGAGTTGCAAATACTCACCATCACTATGGAAGTTGGCTCCTACTGGGCCAAATCCATCTAAACTAGGGATCCCCAATGCTGCGGTATTATTGGCATCGGAGCCGCCGCCCACCGCTTTCCAATGGATAGGCACGGTTTCCTCAAAGGCTGCCGCTTCAACAAGACCCATCAAGTGTTCCGTTTCAGGGGTCGGCACCATCGCTGGTTTATAGGCTTCGCGAACCAATTCAATGGTGACATCGGGGGTGTAAGGGTGAGAGGCGCGCGCTTGAATGGCTTGATCAAGCGCGCAATAAGCATTGTTGTCCCAGAACCTGACGTCAACCAGTGCTGATGCATAAGCAGCGACAATATTCGCCCCCGCTCCACCTTCAATCAAACCAGCATTAATACTGGTACCGGCCTCTAGATCTTTCATACTATCGAGGGTCACCAGCCAATGAGCTAACTCTGTAATCGCGCTACGTCCTTTTTCTGGCTCGTTACCAGCATGAGCGGCACGACCTGAAACGGCAATTTTATAACGCGCCATGCCTTTACGCGCTTTTACTAAGCCACCATCTGCGCGGGCCGCCTCTGCCACCAGCACATAGCGTGCATTACGAGCAACGGACTCAAGCCAGGTACTGGAATGTATCGAACCCACCTCTTCATCCGGGTTCATGCAGACACAAATGCTCAATGCATCACGTTCTGCTTGCGGCAATGCGCGCAGTGCATACACGATATTAAGCAAGCCTGATTTCATGTCTGATACACCGGGACCGTATGCGAAGCCGTCCTCCACATGCATGGGACGCTCTGCCGCCGTCCCCTGAGGAAAGACCGTATCCATGTGACCAATCAGCATCACATCGATATGTGGATGGGTTGGCTGGTTGCGAATTTCCAATCCAATCCCTGCCTCTCCACATTCCACTCGCTTAATATGCCATCCTGCCATTTGCTCATATTTATCGGCCATTAGGGCCGCAATCACCTCAATACCTTCTCGTTGAAAGGTGCCACAGTCGATATTGACTAGAGGCGCCAACTCATCTAGGTAGCGTTGCAAAGAAAACGTCATCATGCCTCCTAAAGTAAAAGATTCATCACCCACATGGCGCCAAAAGCATTCAGAATAGAAATGCCGACCATAATAGGGATGTAGCGGCCTTCAGTGCCAATCGGGCCCATTACTCGGCCAATGTATTGCACTTGCGAACCCATTAAATAAATAGCAGGAACCAAGATAGCGATATGGGTACCGGTGAGAATGCCTTGGTCAAACAAAGTGATCACGACACCAACAGCGCCTCCCATCGACATCCATGCCCCCATTAGCACTGCGGCGGCTTCACCGGGTAATCCGAATACAGCCATCACAGGTGCAAACACATCGCCCATCAAGGCCAGTAGGCCGGTAATTTGAAGTGCTTTGATAATCACAAACGCCATGACAACATTAGGCACGGTTGATGTTGTTGCAATATGCCAACCTTTCTTAGCGCCTTCGACAAAGATGTCAGTGATCATCGGTTTACTGGTAGAAGACTGGGTCATGATGCGTGCTCCTCTTGATAGGATTGTGTCTTTTCTCGCTGCGGTCCTTTGCCCTCAGTTATATTGAGGTACAAACGAAAGACATTGGCACCAATGAACTTAAATAAGAAGATCACGCCAATAGCAAGACCAATTGACGATGTCACCGCTAACGAACCGTCTGACATGGTTAAAGTAAAAAGTACCGCGCCCGAGGAAAAAAAGTTGACGATGGTTGCGCCTGCCGTGAACTGAAACATGGTGAATACATCGGTTTCACGCTTGGTCAGGTAACCCTCATCTTTCAATTGACGAGTCATCGCTGCGCCAGCATCTGTGCTTTGCATGGAGGCAATCAGTGCTAGTCCTGAATTTCCAGGAATGCCTAATACAGGTTTAAGAAGAGGCGTTAAGAGTTTGCGCGCGGCATCAAGCGCTCCATAGTGCTCAAGTACACCAATCATACCCAGCGCAAACATCACGGTAGGAATTAAGGTCAACGCAAAAATGAAACCATCACGCGCACCGCTCCCGCCCTTACCGCGAAGTGATGTTGTTGCCACCTCTACCGTGCCGTCTGTCGCAGTCGTGGCCTGATACGCAACTTGTCCGAACGAACCATTCAAGGTGGTAAAGTCGAACACGCCGTACCATTGATTGGATTGTAACAATCCCGAGAAAAACACCACAGCGAATACCAGTGCCAAGTAACATCCCCATGTCACTTGCCGATCTGTATCGGTTGGATGTGTCATAAACAGCCCTCATGATCAATGAACATTGACCTCATCATCGGCGCTGACACACAAACAAAGATTGATAATTATCAATTTATCCCACAAGTAATAGGCTAGCAGTTACATAATATGAGCTCATTCATAAGCTGACAAACAAAGTCAAAGAAAACAGAAATGAATGTGACTTTAAAGGCTGATTTAAATGCATTTATATGTCACAACTGAGAGATATGCGCAGAGAACATCGGATAAGAAAACCGCTTATAATAGATTAGAAAATATAACCCAAAAAGCGCCCAGTGGGCGCTTTTTTAATGGATGATTACGAATACTTAATTAGCCCATCAGGTTATAAAGCAATGCTGATATCGCAAGCATCCCTGTGATGAAGATAAAGTAAGTACCTACTTGCCCACGATACTGCGCCAGGGCTTTGACCTTGTAAGCGGCAACCGTTGGCATAATGAACAAGATCATCGCAATCACAGGCCCAGACAATGCACCCATCATGTCAAGGATACTGGGGTTGATCACGGCACAGCCCCAAATAGCAAAAAACATCACGATGACGCCCAGTTTGTCGGCGCTTTTGTAAGTGAGTTTACTGTGCTTCGTCACCAAGCCGTTCAAACTTTCACGCGCGCCAAGGAAGTGTCCCAAAAACGATGAAGTAATCGCAATGAAAGCAACCAAAGGCCCCAAGGTACCAATAAACGGGTTATGGGTGACATTAGCAAGATACGACAATACAGACACATTTTGTGCTTTTGCTTCTGCCATTTGTGCTGGGGTGAGTGTCAACACACACGAGAACACAAACAGCAACACAAAAGCCACCAGCATAATACCGGCACGTTTAAGAATTTGCTCTGACTTACCTTGAGCCTCGTCGCCGTAATGCCGGCGCTGAATGTTGGCAAAGCTAGAAATCGCCGCTGCATGGCTAAACGAGAAAATCACCACAGGCACCGCCAACCAAAGACTCATACCCAGCTCACCCATCGGCGGTAAACTGAGATTAGGCGTTTGCCACGATGGAACAAGATAAAAAGACAGAAACGCCAGAATGGCAACCAACGGATAAACCATCGCCGCGAACGCACGCAGCATCAGGCGTTCACCACCCAACATGATCGCAATCATACCAGCGACTAGTACACCCGACAGCAACACGCGATTTGGTGATACCCATCCCAGTTGGTTGACTAAAAAGCTATCAACCGTGTTGGTCAGCCCAACGCCGTATATCAATAAAATGGGGAAAATAGAGAGGAAATACAGCATCGAAATCATACGTCCGACATTGGCGCCGAAATGTTCTGCGACGACATCGGTGAAATCGGCATCGTTGTGACGCGACGATAATACAAAGCGCGCTAGACCCCGGTGCGCCATATACGTCATCGGAAACGCTAGTACCGCCATAATAATCAGCGGCCAAAAGCCCCCCATTCCTAGGTTAATGGGTAGAAACAAAATTCCGGCACCGACCGCGGTTCCAAACAAGCTAAGCGCCCAATGGGTGTCATGCTGGGTCCAACGGTGCGATACACTTTTTGAGGAGATATCTATAGTCTGGTTCACGTCAAACTCTCTTAGTTATAATATTTTGTGCGGTTGCATAGTACCGAGTTCGACCTAAACTATCACATATATGTAATAGATATATGTCCTAATTGTATCACCAAAAACACGCAAATCCAGCTGGGCCATTCTTCAAATGGCAGCATAAATAACCAATAAATTGACAAATAATCAGAATAATAT